>CAZJID010000012.1:0-33301 GCA_964545945.1 uncultured Dehalococcoidales bacterium | reverse complement strand
CTGCCGGCCGGAGAACCAGACAATGCCGACGAATATCAGCACCACCAGCACAGCGCTGCCGGCTACGGCGATTAAAGCGGGCAGTGCTGTGAACATGCTTCCCATTCGCTCCCAGGCGCTTTCGGGCTCCGCTGCAGGCCGGGGCGCCGCTTGTTTCTCGGCTACCTGCTGCATCAACTTATTTCTAAGCTCCCTCCGAAAAGCGTCCGAAGGCTCCTCGCGGAATTCCAGCATCTTCCGGGCATGCTCCAGGGCCGAGCGCATGTCATCGCTGACATCGTCGCCGGGGGTTATGTCCTCGCCGGCGAGAAGCCTGTCCAGGTATTCCAGGAACTTTTTTTCGGCGGACTTATCTTCTTTCATTCGACCAGCCCTCAAAGCAATTCCTCAGCTTACATATAGCCCTGAATAAAATGGTGCCCACATTATTCTCCGATAAGCCGACCATCGATGCAATCTGCCGGTTATTGAGCTCGCCGGCGAACTTAAGCGATACGATCTCCTGCTCGCGGAGGGGCAGCGCCGCCAGGCAGAACTGCAGCCGCTGGTATTCCTCCCGCCTCTCCGTCACTTCAGTCGGCGACGGGTCGGCCGATTCGACGCCGACAGCATTCTCCAGCGGCATGCTCTTTCTGCCGGATGATTTACGGAAATGGTCGGTGACCGTGTTCCGGGCGATGGTCAGCAGCCAGGTCTGGGGCGCCGACTTCCTGTGGTCGTAGCGGTGGAAGGCAGCCAGCGCTTTTTCGAATACGACCGAGGTCAGGTCTTCGGCCTCGTTCCGGTTGCCCACACGGTAGTTTATATAGCGAAAAACGTAAGCCATGTATTCCTCATAAAGCGCGGTAAAGGCGCTGATATGGATGTGGTGACCCGTATTGCTGTCTGCCACTCTCTTTTCCCGATTCACGATTATGTCGTAACATTGTAGCACGTTCGGTATTTCATTCAAGCTCGTTTTCACATTTAAGCTGTAACTCCGGCTAAAAATCTTTTGGCCCGGCTCCTGCCTGTCTGAGGGTATGACGGACAGGAGCCGGAGAAAGGAGGAATCAGTCTTCATAACCTCCGTAGCTGCCATAACCGCCGAGCTGGTGGAGTATGGCCAGCTCCTGCTTCAGCGTGTTGTCGCCGATTTCGTCCATTTCGTCAGCGAAGTAGTCGCTGAAGTCCCGGAACAGCGAGCGGTACGGAGACGATACCATCAGCGGCAGCGAGGTGCGTTCCCACTGACCGAGCAGGGACGGCGGCAGGCAGATGCCGTCCTCGTAGCTGACACGAGGCTCCCAGGGCCGGCTCCAGCTGGCGTGTTCGCGCTCGTCGACGAGCCAGTTCTGAACGAGGTCGGCGTAGCGGGCAAGCAGTACGCCCTTTTGTATGCCGCTGTTATCGAAGTACTCGGGCCGCTCGTCATCGAGATAAATTTTGGCTTCGCTGCCGTCGACGTCACCGGCGCGGTCTTCGTAGCTCGTCTTGAGCCTGATGCTGCCCGACTCGTCACCGGTATTCCTGAGCTTGAGCAGTATCAGGCCGCCTCTGGTCTCGCCGTCCACTTTTTTGGAGGGGAACAGCGTGTTTACTTTCATCAGCTCGCCGGTGGCCTTATCGGCTTCGGGGCTGCCGTAGACCTGTTCGATTTCCCAGTCGTCCGAGTCCAGCGTCAGCCGCAGGTTGAAGACGAGGGGAGTTACCATGTAATCGAACTCATCATCGACCCGCTCCATGAAGTCGCGGGGCGAGTGGACCGAGTAGTAATTGGCGCCGCGGGTCTTGGTGATGTAATCGATGAGCTCGGTGTTGAAATCGACGCCGATGCCGATGAAGGTGGTGTAGATATGGTCGTCGGCGTTGTTTTTGAGCAGGCTGAGCAGACTGTAGGCGCCGGTCTCTCCGGTATTGGGCATGGCATCGGTGAGAAATATAATGCGATTCTCGTAGTCGTAGGGGTCGTAGTCGGCGTATTTTTCGATGAGGTCGGTGCCAAGCTGCATGCCGGCAGATAGATTGGTGTTGCTGTTGGCCTGTATCTCTGAAATCCTGTCGTAGACATCGTCCATGTCGGCGCGGCGGACCAGCGTCATCGGCTGCAGCAGGTAAGACCGGCTGTTATACAAGACGATACCGAAGCGGTCATCGTCGTTCAGCTGGTCGAGTATGGACATGAGCGCGTCTTTGGCGACCTCGATTTTCTGAGTGCGCCGTTCGCTCCAGTCGAGCTCCACCGGGTTTCCGAAGCGGTCGTAATAATATGAATCGAACGCTGATGACATGGAGCCGGAGATATCGAGGACGATGACCAGGTTCAGCTTCTTGCGGGCGAAGTCGCTTTCCTTCAGGCCCGAGTTAAGGCCGACCGAAAGGTAGTACTCTGCCTTGTGGGAAAAGGGGTCTCTGGTGACGGCGTAGCTGTAGGAGGGGCAATAGAGCTTGTTGCACGATTTCGTCTGGCCGGTATCGAAGTAGTAATCGTAATAGAGGCCTTCACAGGTAATGTCCGTAGGCAGGGGCAGGTATCCGTTTTCGATGTTTTCGCGAAAGTTGTTTATGTCCTTGGCACCGCCCACGGCCAAGCCGATGGTGTCCTCGCTCTTTGACCAGGGGAAATTGATTGAAGGAGCAGTCGAAGGCGCCCCAGAACCCGCCAAAGCTGAATATCCATTCTTGCCGGACACCGGAGGTGCATATGACGGCGCCTGTTCGGTGGCCGATGGTGCTGGTGGTGTGTACTGCTGCACCGGCGGGGTTTCATTTTGAGAACTCGGTTCTCTTGGACTACTGGCGCAGGCCGAAGCCATCGCCGTGGCCAGCAGTACCAGTATGAGAACTATGGGTAGAAGTCGATAGGTCAACGAATGCGAGACTTTCATGTCGAACCTCCTTTTATCCGTTTGTCTAGAGTAATATACGGATGGGAGGGAGAAGTATTACAGGGGATTTATTTTCTTTTTAAGACCGGTTCAGTAGACCTTCCAGGAAATGCCAGATTTCTGACAGGTGAGTGAGGATAAAAATTACGAGTATTATGCCTAAAATGGTTAACGCGCAGCCGAGCCATCTCATTCTTATTTCCCGCCTTTTGTTAGTTATTTCCGTGACCTGTTGATATCAAGATTCCCTTTAAACCTGCCTGACCTGCCGCCTGGCGTTGAGCAGAATCATGGCGTGCAGCAATATGGCGACAACCAGAAATATGCCGTTGTACAGCCAGCCGGCGCTGGATTCTTTGCTTATCAGGTATATTATATAGATGCCCAAAGGCAGAAAGACTACCACGCTGGTCCACAACCCCGGGTTATATCGCCGCATTCGTATACTGGTAGCGATGTGCACGATGCCGTTGAATGCCACCATGTATCCGGCAAACAGCCCCCAGATAATGCTAACGTAGACGCATAGATAGAGAATGACCAGGGTGATCAGCCAAACAAACAGCACGTTTACCAGGAAGATGGCTCTGTCACTCAGGACCTCACGTCCTCTACCGACGTTTTTAGTTACAAAGGCCTTGAACTGGCCGCCGGCGTGCTCCTCGTACTGGTGGAGCATGTAAAACGGCAGCGTCAGGAAGACCAGAAAGGCCGCCAGTCCGATACCATGGTAGATAAAAGGGCTGATGAGGAACAGAATTATGGCCAGAGGCAGGCTTGCCCTCGCCCAGTTGGCAATGAACCAGTCATAGAAACGCGTTTTTTGAGGCATTTTAAATCTCCTTTATGATAAGGCCTGTTTAATCGTCTCAGTTCCGTCTTGCCATGAATTTTACGCGAGGCTGTGGACTTATTCAACGGGACAGCGTGATAATTCTTAAACCGGACGGGTAATTCAGGGACCTCTATACGATTGTTTGATAACTCTGCCGGTGGCCCTGCGGTAGACCAGCTCGATAACGAATGCCAGGCCTATCATGACTGCGAGCACTAATAACTCTTTTGGAGCGGTTACGGCCCTCTGACCTACGAGTATGAGGAGCGCGGCCAGGCACAGGACGGCACCAAAGATGGACAGCCATTTTTTAGAGGCAGTGGAAGAAGAGAGGCGGGCATTAGAGACATTAACCGCAGCAAATATCAGCAGGAAACCGGAGCTGCCCATGGTGGATATGCTGGACAAATTAAAAAGGTTAGCCACCAGCAGGGTAAGGGCGGAGGTGATCAATAGCCCCTCGATAGGACGGTTCCATATCTTTTCCTCGAGCTTCTCGGGCAATTGGCCGTCTTTGGCTATCACATAGCTTACCCGGGCTGTCCCATACAGCGTGGCATTTATGGCTGAGCCGGTTGACAGCAGGGCGGCCACAGCAATCATAGTAAAGCCGATGCTGCCGAGGAATGGCCTGGCGGCTTCGGCAAGCGCATAGTCTCTGGCCGAGACGATGTCGCTTACGGGCAGATTTCCCACCGTCACCAGGGAAACGAGGACGTAGAGGAGGATAACGAATCCAACCGCCGAGTAGTAGGCCAGCGGCAATGTCTTCCGCGGGTTTTTAACATTTTCGGCCGTATTGGCGATAAGCTCGAAGCCTTCGTAGGCGACGAAGATAATCATCCCCCCGGCAATCAACTGCACCGGTGTGCTCCAGGCCGCTGGTTCCAGCCTTTGAAAGTTCAGGCTCCACAGGCCGACGCCGACGAAGACCAGCAAGATGGTGATTTTCAACAGCACGATGTAGGTCTCGGATTCACCGACTTTTTTGGCGCCCAGAATATTCAGGCCGGTAAAGAGGAGGATGGCCGCGCTGATAAATATATGTTTCCAGACCGGCTGCATAGCTTCGGGGAAGAAGCTGGCTCCGTAGCTGCCGAAAGCATAGGCGTAGAGCGAGAGCATCACTATATAGCTGAGCCAGAGAAGAACGTTGAGGCCGCCGGTAAGTCTGCCCGGTCCGAAGGCCTGATTCAGGAATTCGACCGTTCCCCCCTGGCTGGGGTATCTCACCGATAATTTGACGTAGGAATAGGCCGTGACCAGAGCTATCATACCGGCCAGCGCAAAGGCAACCGGAGTGCCGCCATGTGCCAGCTGAACGGCGAGACCGAGAACGGCGAAGATGCCGCCGCCGACCATACCACCGATGCCTATGGAAACTACCGACCAGTAGCCCAGAGCCCGGCGCTTTTCCGTCGTCATTTCTGAGCCTGCCCCACCGGGCACACCGAGACGCAGATACCGCAGAGGCGGGCATCTACGTTGATTCTCTCCAGGGAAAGACGGTTGGCGGTCTCCTTGCACTTGCGGGCGCTGTAGAACTCGTCGCGGTCGACGTGGATATTCCACAGCTTACCGGTGGCGGCCTGCGCCGGGCAGGCGTCCACGCACAGGCGGCAGTCGCCGCAGCGACTTTCATCGATTGGCGGGTTTAAGTGTCTCAACGGGTAATCCACCAGCACGGATACCAGCCTTAGCCTGGGTCCGAATTTTTTCGATATGAACAAATCGGTCTTGCCAATCCAGCCGAGACCCGCCCGCGTGGCTACCATTTTGTGAGAGAAGGTATGCCTTATTGTTCGTTCGTAGTCGTCGGCACTGTCAACGTCGCTGTTGGTGGGATTTATAGGGAGGCTCTTAATGCCCAGAGCTCTCAAATCACCGGCGATTTCCTTAACCAGGCCGGATAAGTACTTGTTGGTGTCGATATACTGCCGGTAGTATTCTGTGGTCGGGCCATTGGTGACCGAATCGATGATGCGGTCGTCCAGCCTTTTCCCGATGGCGATTCCGTAGTTGTATTCCCGAAACCGCGGGTGAAGCAGTCCGGTCAGGTCGGCGAAACCCCAGATATGTTCGTCGTCTTCGGGTATTATTTTCCGGATTAAATCTTCTATTTTCATCTACTTGACCACCATTTGTTATTCTATCATTTCTTGTGGTCGAACATTCAGCTTTTATAAGATGTTGACCTGACTGTTATAATAGGGGAAACCGAATTTATGGTGGAGGAGGTTGTTATGTGTGCGCAAGCCGAGGCTACGCCCGAATCAGGGTCACAGCCGTCAAGAATGATAAATTCCGCCATGGGCCCGTTATCGCCCGACAAGCTGGGACAGACGCTGGTACATGAGCATTTTGCAGCAGCCTATGCGGGCTGGAATACGGATGACAGCATCGCCCCGTACGACCGTGAGAGTGCCCTGCAGCAATGTCTGAAGGTGTGTGAGGCTGCCAAGGCAGCAGGCATCCAGACCGTCATTGATGCGACTCCTAACGAGATGTGCCGCGACCCCATTCTATATCGTGAGCTTTCCAGGCAGACCGGTATAAATGTCATCTTTGCCACCGGGCTTTATACCGAGGCTCAGGGAGCCCCGGCTTACTGGAAGACAAGGACGGTATTAGGTGTAGACCTGTCGAAGATGATGTCAGAACTTTTTATTAAGGAACTAACCGAAGGTGTCGGCACAACTGGTATCAGGCCCGGTGTTATAAAGGTTGCCACCGGCCCGGAAATGACGGATTATGAAAAAGCCGTCCATAAGGCAGCGGTTATTGCCCAGAAGGCTACCGGCGTGCCAATAATAACCCACACGGAGGGACCTACCCCCGGACCGGCGCAGGCCGAGTTTCTGCTCAGTCAGGGTGCCAACCCGAAGAAAGTGATGATAGGACACGTCAACAATTCCACAGATATCGATTATCAGAGGTCGATACTTCAAAAGGGTGTCAACATCGCCTTTGACCGATTTGGAGTAGCCATCTTTATAGGCGGCGCTCCGGACGACGTCAGCGTCCAGAATATCGCCACGCTGTGCAGGGAAGGATACGCCGGTAAGATAATGTTCTCTCATGATAACGTCCGTGTTTGGACAGCTCGCTCTTTTTCAGACGATGTTCCCCGGTCGATAGTGCAGGCTGTGAATAAAATAACTATCGATTATATATCCAGGAGCATTTTACCGGCCCTTAAGGCACAGGGTGTAACCGATGAGCAGATAAGGACCATGATGGTCGAAAACCCGAAGAATCTGTTCCTTGGGACGTAGTAACCTGGCCTGAGTCGCTTGATAAAAGGCCGAAAGCCCAGATATGTTCACCGTCGGCGGGTATTCGTTTATTAATCACATTTTCTATTTGCATGCTAAATGACATAAGGTGATTCTTAACAGAATTAATCTAATTTGGGCAATCTGAAAATTGGGGATGCGATAACGTGAATAATGAATATGCTTATCCAGATATACTGCGCCAGATGGTAATTGATAAAAGCGATGCCGATAGATAACGCAAAAATACTGGGAGCGATAAGGTTGAGGATTGTGGTGCGCTTGATATATGGCGAAGTAAGTCTTTTGTCTATCAGCCGGTGGTTATGTGCCGAGTAGAACCATGCTGCCGTGCGAGTATACCCCACACAGGCTACATTGGCTGCGTAGATGATAACGGCCGTCTGACTTTCGTACCTGCTCACTATGCTCGTGGTAAACGGCATGATTACTATGAAAAGCAGGAACAAGAGGTTCAACCATAACAGGGCCGAGTCGTATTTTCTGACAAACCGGAACTGCCGAACATGGACAATCCAGTAAAGGCCTATGACGAAAAAGCTGATTAGAAACGCCAGGTAGTTCGGCCACAGCGACGACAGGACGGCATTCAGATTGAAATCGGTCGTGCCTTCCGGGATGACGACGCCGATAATGAGTAAGGTTATGGCTATGGCGAAAACGCCGTCACTGAAGGCAATCAATCGGCCGAGAACCCGGTCGTCCGCTGAGTTCGGTCCGGCTGATGATTTTTCCTTTTCGTCGTCATAGGTCATATTGGCTGCCGCTCTCCGCCATAGATTACAGCTTGAAACGCGGGTCTGCAAGTTGATGTTAGTGGATATATCCGAAGTAACCGAGCAGTCCTATTATAATTAGAATCCAGCCGAGGATAAAGACAAAAGGTGCTAGAAAGGCAGCGATGCCCCAGTACATCCAGATGCGCTGTCTGTGGCGGAACTGCTCCACGCTGTCCCACTTCTTCGACTGCCACGCCCATTCGTTGCCCTTAATTCCCAGGAGAACCATCATAGCTATTCCCACCAGCGGGAACGGCACCAGAGCGATTAGCGCCAGCCATACCCGGTTGCCTATGCCCCAGATCCATGTAAGGAAGAAAGCGCCCCAGTTCCACTCCTTTATTTCCGGCGGGACATCACCTGTTAGAAAACCCTGCCCCGACGTATTTCGGGTGGTTTTGCGTTTATCCTCAACAGATTTTTCAGGCATAGTTAATTACCGAACCGGTCGATGCTAGGTTAAAAGCAGCTTTCCAGGATTTTAACGATGTCGTCTTTGCCGAGCTCCGCCGGGGTACACCGGAACAGAGAGCCGCCGGTGTCCAGGGCGTTCTGTGCCAGGGTCTCCGCCTCTGATTTTCTAACACCGAAGCCGGGCAGAGTTGCCTTTTCCAGACCGACTTTATCTATTAGCTTTTTCAGTGCGGTAACGAAGGCAAATGGTTTTTCGGCCTCGGATAACTTATCTACGTTCTCACCCATTTTCCGGGCTATGTCGGCAAGCTGGGAAACATTGCGCCCGGCCAGATAAGTAAAATAGGCGACTGCAGTAGCGGTTAGACCGGCGCCGTGAGGAATATCCGGATGATACCCGCTGATGGCGTGTTCCAGCGAATGGTGCGAAATCAGGGTCGAGAGCGATTCTACGAAACCAGCCTGGGTACTGGCCCAGGCCAGCGCTGATCGGGCTTCTATGTTTTTACCGTCTTTTACGGCCACCGGCAGGTACTTTGATATCAGTCCGACGGCGTCCAGGGCAAACATATCGCTGGCCGGGTTGCTCCTGGTGGAAAGATAACCTTCCGCGGCATGGAAAAAGGCATCCATCCCCTGGTACGCAGTCAGTTTAGGAGGAATGCTTGTCATTAGCTCGGGGTCGACTATCGACAGAGCAGGAAAGGTATAATCGGCTCCCCAACCGATTTTCTCCTTGGTCTCGGTCCTGGTTATGACCGACCAGGGGTTGGCTTCGGTGCCGGTACCGGCCGTGGTGGGAATGGCCACAATTGGTAGCGCTTCTCCTGAAGGGCGCATCTTTTTGCCTGTGCCGGCCCGGAGATAGTCCCAATATTCGCCCTCGTTTTTAGCCATTACGGCGATTGCTTTGGCGCTGTCGATACTGCTGCCGCCGCCGAGGCCGATGACGAAATCACAGTCCTCTTGTTTGGCAAGTGCTGCGCCCTCGGCAACGTGCTCGGTTATGGGATTGGGCAGAATTTTGGCGAAAACGATGGACTGAGCGCCGGCCTCCGAGAGATAGTCGGTAACCCGCCCCAGGTATCCCTGCCTTTTCATGGAGCCGCCGGAGCTGATTACGATAAGAGCTTTCTTTCCCGGCAGGAGACGCGTATTAGCCAGCTCTTTCAACTTGCCGGTGCCGAAAAGAATCCTGGTCGGAATAAAATAATTAAATTCCATATTCATATCCTGTTCTCCCGCTGGTTAGTTTGCAGGTGATGCGGGCGACCCGAGCCATTGAAATCGAGCATCTGGAAAGTTACTATTGTACAATCCTCGATGTCTACGTGTAAATACTAGATGCTATAACCCGGAAAAGGGTGCAAATGTCGCCGGTTCTTTCAGGTACATGAAGGTTTACTGTGCTGCCGTGTATTTTATGGTTAGCGTAGCGTTATCGAAGCAGAACATATCGCTGGTCGAATCCCAGTTGGTGCTGGTAAAGAACTGGATACGGAACTGGCACCTGGGGTTGCCCTGCTGAATCAAGCCCTGAATTACAGGTTCGCCGTCGATTGAGTCTTTTACGTCAACAGTCCAGGGCGACAGCGGATAATCCGTGAACTTTCCGTTGGCGGTAAGCTTTGTATCCTGGGTATAGGGCTTATAATCCAGGTTAGTGTATTGAGCGAAGTATATTTCAATAGCGCCCATATTGCCCCAGGTGGATTTCACGTATGTAGGTGCGCCGTACACGGTGTAATTGCTCAGGTCCAGTATGGCTTCATTAATGACGGCATCTTGGGGTATCTGCGATATATCGAAGCTGAGAAAGGCTCTGCTGGCTAAATTCAATGATGTATCGCCGGCGCAAACATCGGGAAACCTGGTATAGTCGAGATAGCCGGCACCTCTTACCAGTGAACCTGATTCAAGCAGTATCGGCCTCAATAATAATGTTTTCTCGGCCGATGTTCCCGTGGGAACGGAGGTCTGGACGGCCACAGTAATACCTGCGGTAGCAGTCGCGACCGAGTTGGTAGCGGTCAGGACGTAAGTTGTTGTCGCTGAGGGTTGCAGTGTGACACTATCCCTGCCGTTGACGGGGCCAACAGTCGATATAGTTACGTTGGTTGCTCCGAGCACTTCCCAGCTTAAGGTTACATGCTGTCCCGGAGTTACGACTATTTTGTCGGCGTAAAAAGATACTATAGTAGGGGATGTCGGAGTCGGAGTTACCGGTTCAGCGGTAGTGCCCCCAACCATGACTTGAGTCCGGGCTATACTGGAACCGGCCACGTTTTTCGCGGTAAGGGTGTAGAAGGTGGTGCTGCTGGGTGATACCGGTATCCGGCCTGCCAGGGCAACGCTTCCGATACCGTTGTCGATGGACACGGAGTTAGCTTCCGCTACGCTCCAGATGAGATAGGAAACCTCTCCCTGATTTATTACCGAAGGCGTGGCTTCGAACTGAATTACCTGGGGAAAGAATGCTATCTGGGGCGAACTGCCGGGTATCCAGGCACAGCCGGAAACAAGCAAAAGTAACGCCAGCAAAGGGAATATCGTTTTTCTCATAGTAAACCTCCCCGATGGTATCTAATAACCAGTATAGGCAGGTTATTAAGATAATATCAAGAGGCCGACCTGAGCCCACATATTCTGTTTAGTTAAAAGGGATTATACGACTGTTACGGTTTGTTGAATTTGATAACCCGGTCGAATAGCAGTTCGGTATAGGCAGGACCCACTTTGGTTGACGGCTCCATGTACGCCCGGAAGCCGATGAAGGCGGGCTCATCGAGGCCGACGCCGTGCGCGTTTGGCCCTGTTGGTACCGCCACGCAGTTCTTTTCAGAATCGCAACTGCGGGCAAACTTACAAACGTAGAGATATTTGGCCAGCGGGTTGCCGGGCAAATACTCCTCCGCGCTACCCGTATATTCGGTACTGTAAATACCGGCTACTCCATTCCAACCGGCTTCACCGTAAAAGTTGCAGTTTGCATATGTGGCCTTGCCGGTGGCAGCGTGATTTACACCATAGACGATGACGAACTCGTTGGGGTTGTCGTCGAGAGTAATGGTATCGCTGCGCAGGTAAACCGTGTCGCGGCTTTCCCCCGCCACATACGTTTCTGTCTGTACCGCTTCGTAAGATTCAGGAAGCCAGACGGACGTTTCAAGCTCGTTAGCTGAAAGGTTGCTGTACTTTGCCAGTATGGCCTGGCGGAGCTCGTCAAGTGCGGGCTGCAAATCTATCTCGGTCTTGCCCGTTCCCCTGACGCGCAAATCGGGTGCCGGAAACGGGGCGAGTTCCACATGGGAGGTAGGTGTAACGCGAATGGCTGCTGATATCGCATCCACATATTCCTGACCTGCTTTTTCATCGGCGAAAAGCGCCATACGCTGACCGAAGACAATGGTATCGAACTCAGGGCCAATGCCCAGCTTGACCATTGAACTCGGGATAACATAGGTGTTTATGATGCTTTCAGGATATCCTGCGGACATGGCAGCGCTGCGTATGCGCTGGTCGATGCCTTTATCAGCGGTGATGATGATGATGGTGTCCTGGTTGAACGGGTTACCGCTGGTTCCATTTGGGGTGCCGGAAGTCTTGATAGTGAGGTTATTCAGGGGATCGTTATAGCTGGTCCAGACCCATTTACGCTCACCGTCTTTGTCGTAGTACTTATAAAAGATGAAACCACAATAGCTGAAGTAGGCGCATTCGGGAGGTGTCTTGGTGACGATAACGAGCGCTTCATCGGGATTCATCTGCCATCCTTGTAGCAGTCCGGGAGTATTATATATCGCGTTATCTATTAATCCTTGAGCATTAGGCAGTTGCTTAATATCATTTATTTGCACATTATCCGGGACAGTGCCAAACACCGCTCTATATGGCGCATCGGCGTTATTACCGCCGGCGTTGGCCAATCTTCCGGCTTCGTATAACTTGATTAGATCAGCATGAATAAAAGGCGCTAGTTCTAGAGTAAAACCGTTGTTATCTAATGAAGCCTGGAAGGCATCCATATCGCCGGATACGCTGGTTATATTCTGCGGAGCGGTACAGGATGCTATTGTCGATATAAGCACCAGTACAATAACTGAAAGCGAAGTGACCACCGATAATCGCCTCATCGTTTTATCCTCCTTATTTATTACATAATCAATCAGGCCCCATTATAAACGAATTTTGTCTAAGACGACAGCTTTGGTCGGTTAGAGTAATATAGCTTCTTTAACAGGGCCTAAAAATGATATAGTATGCAGGGTGAAAAATTCACAGCGCCTGTATTTAAGAGGAGTCACAGATAGAAATGAAGGGCATCTTAGCTCTTTTTGCGGAAACCGAAATCTTCATCTTCGTATTTATGTAGATTGTTTCCAGAATCGACACTATTCAACGGGTCATCATTAGAAAGTCGAACTGGGTCGATAAAATCGTTTTCGCTGCCGTATTCGGGGCTTTTTCTATATTCGGTACCTGTGTGGGGATACCGCTGTCTTCTGGTGCAATAGTTAATATCAGGGATTTTGCACCGATGATGGCCGGGCTGGCTGCGGGTCCATTGATGGGCTTCGCTGTCGGAATGATAGGTGGAATACATCGCTTGCTGCTCGGGGGTTTACCTGTGTACCGTGCGGGCTGGCCACAGTGCTGGCGGGTATGCTAGGCGGTGCCATAAACTATTTTAATAAAGGCAAGCTTATCGGCATCCTGCCCGGTATACTGGCAGCTATTGCGGTGGAAGTCATCCAAGGCGGACTGACATTACTGATATCGAGGCCTTTGGCCGACGCTATTGAGGTGGTCAAAATTGCCATACCGGCGATGATGGTGGCCAACGGGCTGGGTGTGGCCATCGGCATTATCATCCTGCATCATACCAGGGAACTTAGAGAGGAACGCAGTCCGGCACATGCAGAAACGGACCACAAAGCGCGGGCTGAGTTGAAAAAGCCCTGAGAGCACCCCCTGGTTATTGGGGGTTTTGCCTTTTTATATTAGAGATACCGGGTAATGGAAGTGCTCAGCGTCCTTTATATCGGCTGCGGGAAAGATTGTCTTCAGAAAGGTATAGTTTGCCGTCTTCAGTTGTTTCAACGACACCGGCATTTCTCAGCACCATCAGCGCGGTGGTCTTGTACTGCGTTCCGCGGAATATAGCCTGCGCCATGTTCTTCGGCCTGAGGCCGAGTTCATCAATGGTCCTGGCAGTCTGAGCGTCGACAGCCTTGTTCTTCCGAAAAACGCGTAATACAGAGGAGATGGCATTCCTCAGCAATATCTGCGGCAATACAAATATAACTATCAGTACTATAACCGTTAACAAAATTAAGATTGTACTGTCGCTCATCTAAGTTCTTCTTTTTTTATTATGTATTTTTTGACGTATTTACCTATGGGCAAGGTTACGCTTTTGGTAACAAATGGCCTTCGGCAGTCCCTTATGACTGTTCGGTAACTTCGATAGGTCTGCCCACTTCGTCGGCAAAATCAATGGTTACATTGTCCACCGTAGGGTCATCAGCGGTCTTTATCTCAAACGAAAAGATCTGCCCGGGTAAAGAGGGACCGCGATATACGTAGACTTCGTATTTAACAATATTACTGCCGCTCCAGCAATTCATGGTCATGATCACAGCGTGTATTGTGGCCAGGCTTTTGTTCTGTAATTGGCCCTTAATGTAGAGATATGTTTTACCTTCTACTGTGGTGCCGCTCATGCCGATATCGGAGGTCTCAGTTTCTCTGCCCCATTCCTCGGATAGCAGCGCCAGTGAATATTCCGACTTTTCTTGCGCTGTAACAAAAAGGTCATCAAGCGACGATGCCTCCAAACCGTCCTTGTCAACGGACGTTACCTTAAAATGATAGGCGGTATTGGGCTCGAGACCGGTTAGGGTGAGGCTATGTTGTGGAGTAAGCTCGTCCGAGGAAGCAGTCGAGCCGTAGTCGGCTTCTTTACCGTAGTCGACCAAGCTGGTGGCGGGTTCGTTTGTCGTCCAGGTAATTACGACACTATTTTCAGTTTCGGATGAAGTAGAAATGTCTTTTATTAACGGCGGCGTATTTTCAACCGGCGGTGTCACTGGTGGTATCGGCTCCTTAACATAAATGACTACTGACCTGGTGACGGTACCCCCGGTATTGCTCGCCGTCAGAGTGTAGGCCGTGGTTTCGGATGGCGATAGCTGTTTCGAACCGCTGGCAGGGACTTCGCCTATGCCCTGGTCTATAGTCACCTTGGCAGCATCTTTGGCTTCCCATTTCAAGGTCGACGACGCTCCACTGTTTATTTCTGAAGGAACGACTGTGAAAAGCGAAATATAGGGTGGCGCAGTTCTACACGAGATGCCTGCGCCAACCGACAGAATTACCAGACCAAAAAGAAAAACAATATTAAATATATGCTTAGGTTTCATCGTATCAGCTCGAACGCCCGATGCTTATTATATACCCAATAATAACAAAAATCATTTTATCGAGTTACGGCGGATTAGGAACCGCAGCATCTGGCGCAGAGAACTGCCAGTTGGACAGGTCTATTGCCGCCTGTTCGGCTTCCTGCATATTCTGTATCAAATCGTCTTGCAGTTTTATATACTCGTCGGACCTGGCCGTGAACTTTTCTAGGTATTTCTGTTTTACCTTGTCATCCGAAGCAGTGAAATAGGCTAAAAGTTTGGGGAAAGTGTAATCTGCGGCGATGGTTTTATCTCTTGAAGCCAGATATTCGGCTCCCTGTAAGGCCGATTGGAGTTGACTGCATGACTGCTGCCACTGAGTAGTGGCGTTTTCTGACCCGTCGGCTGGAATTGCGCTGTACGGGCTATTTGAACATAATTCTCTGGCTAGACTCAAACAGTTGGCACACTGCACCGAGTAAGTCTCCGCAGTTTTCGGGTTCGGTAGTTGTGAGGCGAGGTCAACCACGCGGCCGATCAGGCTTTCATCTATCGAAGCCTTTTCCACTATGGGTAGGTTCCCCACCGGACATATTCCCTGCGGCGGGCATAATATGCCGATTCCCGAAAATTCATCCCATTTAAAGTTCTCAAGTTTTGACGCGATGGACTGCGCTTGCTTGATATTGTTTTGCATTTGGTCACAGGTGTTGAAGAACTGGTTCCCCTGCCGGTTTGGCTGGTTGCACCCAGAGGAAAAAGTAAGAATCAGGCCGAATGCTATGGCCGCAAAAAACGTAACTTTATTCTTCATAATACTCCACTGGTTTACCCTAAACTATTATCGGTTCTGTTGCGTTATATATTTTAGAACTAAGGAGAGGTGCAAGAAAAGGCCATGAACAAAGAGCTTATAGCCATACTCGGCAGTTTTGCGTTTGTGTGTATAGTCCTTTTTTTCTTCGCTTGGTATTTATTTTAAGAGAAAGCATCTCTTCATTTTACGTAAACTATTTCTTTCACGGGGGTAATATGGACGGCATTATATGTGAAGAACGATTAGTCTGGCAACCAAAGGAAATAGTTGACCTGGGAAACGGCTGTAGAATGGGGATAACAAGCGACGATGGTTATTATATGGTGTTATCGGCAAGTTACACGGGGTCGTGGAAACCTTCAAATTGGATACCTCCAGTAGTTGCGAAAAGACTCGGTGAACTGGCCGCTATGCAGGTAGCGGCCAGCGACCCACGTTTCGTTAACAAATTCTGAGCTAAGCATTGCTCTCCGATGCCACAAATCTATAATGGCAAGCCTCTTTGATTTAGCCATTTAACTGTGTGGCTTGTAAACTGAGGAGGTAGTTTGCTTTGTCGATAGTCTCATTACAGGTGATGATGAATATCACCAGAGACGCCAGTCCTATCACGGAGCCCAGGTAAGTTTCTTGCAGAAAAGGTATGGGTATACAGAGGACCGCACTGCAGATAGACAAAATGCAAAAAGCCAGAAACAGGCCTTCTCTCATTTTCGACGCCTTAAATCCGTAGCGGGCGATATAACGGTTATAGTCCCGGGCGAGCCCGTACCAGGCTTTGAAAACCCAGTAGAGATCAAAAAGTGGTATAAAAATATAGCCTACCGCTTTTTCAGGAGTTGTGCTGGCTTTGCCATCCTGTATCGCTGCCCAGGCCTTATACAGCAACAGATACCATATGGATGCACCGTATAATATGGCAGTACAACCCAGAAGTATCAGCAGACTGCTGGTTATCAGGGCTCCGGTGCCGGCATAGGTGAGGTTCAGAATAAAATTTGACAGTATTCCGGATATAACCAAGAGGATTACCGCTGCAACTAGTAGAAAGATACCGCCAATCTCGCCGCCGACAATCGAGCCAAGATAGAACCATTTGGACAGTCTCTTCATGTCTGCTTATAGGCCGCGGTATTAAATAGATGTGGGAGGCAATAAGGGTGTGTAGTTTTAGGTCTGACCAGTGCTATCTTGTGCCCAGTCCTGCATTAACTTCTTTATCAGTTCGGCGAGTTTCGGGTTGGAACGCAGCCTGCTTATGAACACAGGGCAACCCTCTAGAATTGAATTTTCAGCAGCGGCCGCCAGACCTGATAATAGTTGCTGCATCCCGTATGGAGCGGCACCAGCGCTGGCAGTTCCCTGCATTGAAGATTCAAGCTGCTTTCTCAAGTCATCCTCGGTTACCTTTACCGGCAGAACGCAGCTCTTATACCAGGGGCAGGCTTTGCACTGGACTAAAGCCTGAGCTTCATCTAGGATATCACCCATACTTTATTTCCATATCAGTTCGTCAGTATTATCGTTAAAAGACCAGCTGCTGTCATATTGGGGATCTACCGAGCAGGTCTTCGTTATAGTCCACATTCCGTCATCATGATATTCAGCCGTATAGGCCGCATCAACATCCTCGTACCGAGGATCTCTAGCATGTCAGCCGCAAGCGTTAGGATCTGGCGGTATCAGCTTCTGGCATTTGGGACTAAAACTTTTAGCTATGGCGGCTACCTCATCCGCTGAATGATGAGGTGCGCTGTTTATAAACGTACAGCCCCCGAAGGAAGCCAGAAGAAAGATAGCAACTAACAGGCTAATGTATTTCATTCTAATAACCTCCAAACTCGGTCAAAGTCTATCCCAGCCGTTTATCGATTATACAACTTGCAGACGGAAAATAAAACAATCCTTTGTACAACGAAGACATAGAAAGGACGACATACGTGAACTAGGCGGATGGGTGCGCCGCTATGTGCCTTCAACTGAAGTGGTTGTAAAGGTCTTATCGTCAGAAACCTTCTCGTTGCCGGCTGCGTCCTTGGACTTCACTCTGTAATGGTAGGTAGTGTTTGGTTGAAGGCCCGTTAAAACAACTGAGTGATCAATAACTCCTGCAAAAAGTGGGTTCCCATCGGTTCCGATAACAGTAGGATCTGTATCTGGTTGTGCAGGTTGCAATTCTCCATAAGCGCTAGTAGTGCCATACTCAACCTGGCTGCTCGATAGTTCATCGGTATGCCAAAGGATGCTCGCGCTTGTTGCCAACACAGTTGGCTGGTCGGGAAAGGTGATGACCGGTGCCGTGGTATCTACAACCGTGCTGCCATTAGTGGTGCCGCCGGACAGCCCGATTATGGAGTTTACGGTGGCACCCAATGGGGTCTTAAAATAGGCCAGCGCACCCATACCGATGAGCAGTATAAATAGAACCAGCACGAGAAGCGGTCTGGATGACGATGATGACTGGCTTTTTGGTGCCGGAGGCGCCCATGATTGCTGCTGACCCCATCCCGGCTGCTGTGGCGGCGCACCAGGCTGGCCCCACCCCTGTTGCTTCGGAGGCGTGCCAAGCTGCTGGCCCCATCCCGGTTGCTGTGGTGGAGGAGCGCCACCTGGAGGGCCCCACCCCGGCTGTTGAGTTGGCCCACCACCTAGTGTAGCCCCGCAGTTAGGGCAATATCTGGTTCCTGGACTCACTGTAATGCGGCATTGGGGACAGGATAAACTTAACTGTGCCCCACAACCGCCGCAAAAACGCTGGCCGGGTACGACGGGTGAGCCACAATTAGGGCATCTCTGTTGCATATCTTAGTTTATACTCTTTTTATCTTAGCTTCAAATAAAGCTTCTCTTGCTGCGTTAATCATCGCAGATTGCAATGATTATACAACTGATTGTAAAAAGAAAGCAATAGCCGGTTATCAATGTCAGTAGCATTATATAGTAGGCTAGGTGCAGCTTGCGGGTCGATAATGTTCGATTTATCTATTGGGCGGCAGTCTTCTGGACAGGTATTACGTAACTCCTCCGAGATACCTCCTGGCCGGAGGCATTGTATAAAACCGCCGTATCGGGTGTCTCGTTGTCCCATATATTGCCCGGGTAGTAGTAAAAGCAGTAACCCCCTGATTCCCATTGAGGTTCTCCCGTGTATACTCGAATACTATGTCGGGGCTCTATCGTACAGGGGCGCTGCGGATAGCACTGCTTAACGCATTCGCTCCAGTTGCCTAAATATTCACAGGAACACGGCTTAAACATCGGGAAAATAAACGTGGGTGCGCCCTTGGTAATATTTATTAGCTTCCAGCCGGCTACGTTCTGTGGCGAATCGCTTAGATTCTTAATTTCTACATACTCATCCCATTCAACTATTTCCCGACCGGATGCGAATGTTTCATTGTAGTCCATGCCTTTATAATGAATTTCCGTTATTTGCACGGGTTGGTCAGCATTTTGGTCGCCTTTATCCTCAATGTCTACGATCCATCTCTCCAAGTTGGCGCAGATAATTTTTAAATAATAGTCATGGCCGCCCTCATCGATGTTGACGATGCCGCTCTCCGTACCCGGCGAATACGAAACTCTATCGACTAGCATGTCTGAACCGTCCCGGCGGTAGATAAGTATATCAAACACACCGTATTGAGGTGTTTGGGTCTCAACCGACCACATGATACGCCATTCACCGCCGGAAATATAAAAGGAGGCGGTGGTCGTACCTTCCTTACCGGTAAAGCTTTTAACTGTGCTCCATCCGGCTTCGTCTGTCGTTGCTTCCATAGGTGGGATTTCTGCCGGCTGAGCGGAATCGGTTACGGTGGGGGGCTTCGTTGCAGGTTTAGTCGCAGGTAAAGCCGGCGTCGTTGAGCTACAGGATACAAGAGAGCCGGCTAACAGGAGTATCAGTCCGGCATATATAAGTTGTCGCGCCGAAAATGAAATATTAATGACCAACTCCTTGAGTATTTTTCTTACGTATCACAACAACTGCCGTTATAACTCCCACAACTGCTATTATAACGGCTATAAGCAAATAAAGCCTGAGATAATCGTTGTGCCAGTTAGCTCTGACGGTCTTGCTCTTATCCATTGTAATCGTTGCCGTGGCCTTCTGTCCGGTATAATCTCCGGTCCATCCCGTAAAGATATGCCGAATTATATTCCCGTAACTGTTACCTATAGAAATGGTAACGCCCGAGCCTGAATTGTACCAGCCGCTTCCTGTAGGTCTCCCGTAGGGTGAATTAACGGTCAATTCGTATTGAGTGGTGTAATTGGCATTGTATTCACCGCCGGATGAGATAACTCTTGACGAAAAAGTATTGCCGTCATTCCATGAGGCAAAGACCAATCTGGTTCCCTCTCCGCTAGCAATCCGAAGCGGGACATCCAGACGATGGCTGGTACCGGA
The DNA here is from genome assembly GCA_964545945.1 of uncultured Dehalococcoidales bacterium. Taxonomy (GTDB): domain Bacteria; phylum Chloroflexota; class Dehalococcoidia; order GIF9; family UBA5629; genus 9FT-COMBO-48-23. The sequence goes on along the minus strand of CAZJID010000012.1, from coordinate 13,478 downwards.
TAGCCACGTGAATGATTCGGGCAGTTGTTTCGATAGATATTGTGTTCCATCCATAGTGTAGACGGCGCCTTCGGCAGCGCTTTCAGCATCGCTATGTACCATAACCTTCATAAACAGATTGATCTCACTGAATTTGTATGGAGGTGTATAAAATGCGGGATGCTGTATATTCCCGCTCGAGAAGGCGGGCAGATTGGCAAAGGGTGCCACGATTTCGTCCGCAGTCCTGGGGTCGGCATAGTCGAATATCTCCGCTGCTGACAGCTCATAGTTACCGTTGGTGTCAGCACTCTTAAAATTATTTAAAGCTTGAAGGATATAATATGTGAAAACGCCATTCCTGAACTCCTGGTCCTCAAGCGAGCTTTCGAAGGGCTGGCAGCTCATTAGTACTACCCGGCCGTTCGTTCCCAGCTCATTTTTGAAAGAACCGGCGTAGCATGTGTCTAGGATGACCACGACCTTTTGCGATTGTATGGCATCCAGCCACTCGGCCATTTGCTTGTCCGAGACAAAATAATCGTAAGAGCCAAAATAATGCGGTGCACTGTGTCCCGAGAAATAGAACAAAGCCGTATCGTTTGGTCCGGCTTTCTCCGCGAGCCATTTAACAGCATAATATATACCCGTATTAGTCGCCTCTTCGTTCAGCACCAGCTTGATGTTGTCTTCTCTGGTGATTGGTAATAATTGAGCTGCCAGGTCCCGGGCGTCATCGTCGGGATATTTTATACCGACGGGATACATATTCCATTCCTGGTCATACATGCATCCGGGGCACTGATATTCAGTAACACCTACCATCACAGCCCATAATTGCGGCTCGGGTGTTGCGGCAAGCACCGGTGAGGTATGCGCCCGAACAGGTATTAATAAAGCCAGCAAAGCCAGGCTAAATATTGAAGCCAGGTAAATATTCCTGAACATTCATTCCGCCGCCTGATTCAGTTTCATGGGCACGGTGTAACTTTTTCTGGAAACCTCGTTACCCAGAGCGTCGTACAATACAGCTATATCATTATGGTCGTTACTCCACATGTCACCGTAGCCATAGTAAAAAGTCAACCCGCCGGTTTCAGGATGATACTCATCAGTGTAAACGCGTATTATTCCACCGGGGAAAATAGTGAATTCAGGAAACTTGAAAACGGGGCTGGGCTTGCTAATGTTTTTCAGTTCCCAGCCGGTCATATCCACATAACAAGAGCTGAGGTTCTTGATGACCACGTATTCATCGGGCTCCACCCGTTCGTAAGTACAGCAGCCTTCTTCAGGGTCTACTGGATATATAGTTCCTTTAAAGTGGATGGAACTTATTTCGACAGGATAAGACATAGCGGCGGTAGCATTATCTTCTATTTCAATAGTCCACTGTTGTAAGTTTAGAGCGGTCACCTTAATAAAGAGGTCGCGCTTATCAACATTGGACATGAAATAATCAACAGTGCCGTTGGTACCGCCGTCATTAGAAACAGTCTGCCACAGAGCAAACGGTTGCTCTTTGGGGTAAATGGCTATCTTGAATACACTTGTATCAGGGTTGTCGGTTTCTATAGTCCAGGTAAGATGCCATTCTGTCCCATATATGTGGAAAACCGGAGTCGTTTCGCTGGCTATACCGCTAAAAGTCTCTACCGGATACCATGTCTCTTCATCTGTTGATGAAGTCGCCGGCGGCGTTTCCGCTACTGTTGTCGACTGGTTTTCACTGATAGCCGGTTGTGCCGGCGGTTGTGAAACCGGGGGTTTTGGAGTAACAGGCAAGGTGGCTGGCTGCAAGGGAGTGCAAGCCAGAGCCATGCTCAGTGGCACCAGGAGCAAAGTCATAAATGAAACTAAGTATCTGAACACTTCCCTTTTCATTTTCAGTCAATGCCATGTAACTGTAATTACTGTTTAAGTGCAGATAGTATACGTTACACGGCTGTGGGACATCAATAAAGGGCTGTGTAAATGACTAGGACTTTAGTCCTCAAGCTAGGACCCGATAGACTTTAGTATACTATTATTCAGCGAGTTCAATCTGAGAAGGTTCCTTGAGGACCATTTCCGGAACGCCCGAACCTCTGGGGTATTCTTCAACCAAGCCGCTAACCCGAACATGCTTGCTTAAAAAGTAGGTTTCGGGATCAGGCGGGAACTCATTTAAAAACTTGTCTCTGTCGCTGCCCCAGATTATGCATTTGAAATAGTCGTAATAAGGCTTGTGAAAATCTAGAAAGGTGATGCGGCTTGTAGTGTCTTCCGCATAGTAAGAGTTAACAACGACCCCTTCCACTACCACATATTGCCCGATATAGCTGGCGGCCTCCTCCCATTTTATCACCCCCGGGGTCACTTTTATGTACTCAATTTTCGTCTCCACGTCACTGCCTCCGGTGCCCATAATCGCCAGTGAAACGGTGTAATCTCCGGCTGCCGTGTAAGTATGGACTGGTTCACCGTCATCACTGAACTGTCCGTCGCCGAAATCCCAGTGCCAGTTGGTTATATCGCCGGAAGAGAGATCGGAGAAGGTGACTTTAAAGGGGGCTGCCCCCTGTTCTGGGCTGGCAGAAAAACCGGCTACGGGGGGTTGCAAAACCGCAGGTTGCGGCTGTTGAGCGCAGCCGGTTCCCAGCGAAAGCACGAGCAGGCCAAGCCAAAACCATCTGGGCATCGGACTTATTTTAAGCTTAAAATGGTTGAATCTCAATAGTTTGTTAAGTACGTACGAATTTGCTATACTTTTTTGTCAAATGTTCGCATAGCCAGCATTGCTGGCCTTTATTTCTTTATAAAGGGTAAGGTTAACACAAATAAAGACTAAAAGGTCCCAGATATGAAATTGTGGAGAAAACCCTTTGATATAGCCGAAAAGACTCCCAGGCCTGTCAAGGTGCATATTGATATTGACAGGTGTAAGGGATGCGGATATTGCGCTGAATTCTGTCCCCGGGGCGTATTAACGATGACGGACGAACTCGGTCCCAGGGGCTATAGCATGGTCAAGGTAGGTGATAGTAGCCAATGCTTGGGCTGCGGCCTGTGTCAGGCGATATGTCCCGAGTTCGGAATATATGTGACCGAGGAAGAAAAGGAAGAGCCGGTGACAGATGTCCAGGTGTGAAGCACTCTGCGGCGAATTTTTTATCAACGGCGATACGGCCTGTGCCGAGGGAGCTGTAAGCGCCGGCTGTCGTTTCTTTGCGGGCTATCCGATTACTCCGGCGACTGAGGTGGCTGAGAGGATGAGCGAACGTCTGCCTCAAGTAGGCGGCGTCTTTATCCAGATGGAAGACGAGATGGCTTCCATGAATGCTGTGCTTGGGGCTTCGTGGGCAGGCGTAAAAGCGATGACGGCCACTTCTGGTCCGGGTTTCAGCCTGATGATGGAGAATATAGGCCTCGGAGTGATGCTGGAAACACCCTGCGTGGTGGCTAATGTCCAGCGGGCAGGGCCATCGACCGGACTGCCGACACTGGTGGCTCAGGGTGACATGATGCAGGCCAGATGGGGCTCGCACGGCCATTACGAAATAATCGCCCTTGTTCCGGATTCACCACAGGAAATGTTCGACCTCACTATCCTCGCTTTCAATTTATCGGAGCAATACCGGGTGCCGGTGCTGCTCATGGCCGATGAAGCAGTGGGTCACATGAGTGAGAAGGTCGTCATTCCAGAGATTAATTCAAAGCAGCTGACACGCCGACCGCGCCCGAAGGTCGCACCGGAAAAGTATTTGCCGTATGATTCCAGAAAAGGACTGGTGCCGCCTATGGCTGTCGCCGGCGAGGGATACCGTTTCCATGTTACGGGACTGACGCATGACGATAGAGGCTATCCTGAGATGACGGCCGAGGCTCAGGATAAGTTAATACGGCGGCTGGTGGATAAAATTCGACTTAATGTGAAGGATATCACAAAATACGAAGAGGTAAATATCGATGATGCCGAAGTGGTCGTAGTCTGCTACGGCATTACAGCCCGCATTGCCCGATATGCGGTGCAGAAAGCCAGGGAAGAAGGGATAAAGGCTGGATTGCTCAGGTTGATAACGGTGTGGCCCTTCGCCGATTACCGAATTGAAGAACTGGCATCGACGGCAAAAGCCTTTATAGTACCGGAAATAAACTACGGGCAGATAGTCAGGGAGGTGGAAAGGTGTGTCGCCGGGCAAGCCCGCGTCAGGCTGGTGCCTCATATGGGTGGCGCTGTACCTCTTCCCGAGACAATCATTGACGCGATAAGAGAGGAAGCTCGATGAGCAAAATGTTGACTGTAGAAGCCAACCCTCTTGATTGCTATCTGAGGGTCGACCGTATACCGCATATCTGGTGCGCCGGGTGTGGTATCGGTCCGGCAACGGGATGTTTCATCAGGGCTATAGACCGTGCCGGGCTGAATCCGGATAAGGTTTCGGTGGTTTCGGGAATCGGCTGTTCCGGGCGTGTAGCCGGTTACATAAAGCTGGATTCCTTCCATACCACACACGGACGGGCGTTGCCTTTCGCTACCGGTCTCAAAATGGCCAATCCTGAGCTGACGACGGTAGTATTTTCCGGTGACGGAGATATTGCTGCCATAGGCGGTAACCATCTCATCCATGCCGCCCGCCGTAATATTGATATGACGGTCATATGTATGAACAACTTCAACTACGGAATGACCGGCGGCCAGATGGGGCCGACGACGCCGCTCGATGCCCGAAGTACCACTTCTCCTTATGGCAACTATGAGTATCCGTTTAACTTACCTTATCTGGTCGCTGCCAGCGGTGCGACTTATGTTGCTAGGTGGACCGTGCTGCATCTGCGTGAGATGGAGAGGTCCATCGCCGAAGCGTTGCTGAAGCCCGGTTTTAGCTTTATTGAAGTGCTCAGCCCTTGCCCTACAGTGTACGGGCGTATGAACAAGTTGCCGCGCGGCCTTGATGAAATGCGCGCTTATCAGGAGAAAAGCGTTATCCGCGACGGCGCCGACCCTAAAGACGTCGATATATCTATGGATGGCCCAATCGTGGTGGGTAAGTTTGTGGATATAGAGCGTCCTACTCTGTGGGATTGCTACAGTAAGGTGCTTGACCGGGCTAGCCAGCGCAGTAAACATAAAAAGACATAATTGGAGACAGAGATTTGAGCCGAACTGAGATAAGAATAAGCGGTGCTGGCGGCCAGGGCATAGTGCTCGCCGGCCAGATTCTGGGGCAGGCGGCGTCATTATACGAAAAAGGAAAATCCGCCACCTTTACCCAGAGCTACGGCCCGGAGGCAAGAGGAGGGTCTTGCTCGGCGGAGGTCGTCATTTCGAATGAATCCGTCGGCTATCCCTATGTTATAAGGCCGCAGGTGCTGGTTATTATGTCGCAGGAAGCATATACCAAGTATATACAGGATATTGATTCGAAAACCGTGGTCGTTATAGACGAGGACCTGGTAAGACCTGACTCGACTAACAACCTTAAAATATTTTCGATACCCGCTACAAATCTGGCGCGTGAAATGGGGAGAGTGGTAGTGGCCAATATCATAATGCTCGGCTTTGTAGCGGCGGTCAGCAACGTCGTTTCAACCGAAGCTTTAAAAGAATCCATATTAGTCACCGTCCCCGAGGGGACAGGCGACTTCAATATAAAAGCTTTCACCGTCGGATATGAGTACGGAAAGAAGCATGGGAAGAATCGTTAGGCGTATTATCAATGGCAAGGAGCGTTGCAGTAATTGGTAACAGCATTGGAGCCGCCCAGTGTGCTCTGGCCCTTGCTGAAATGGGCGCTGAAGTCAACCTTATTGTCTCATCCAGGGCGTTAAGCAAAGAAATTAGTGACGGCATCGATTCTAGAATCTCCTCTTCTGACAAATACTTGCTAATCTGGCCGCTGTTACTCAGGGCGGCAAGTCATCCGAGAGTTAAAGTCCACGCAGGCTCCCGTTTAGAAGCTGTGAGCGGCAAACAGGGACGGTTTACCGTGTCCCTGAAGAAACTACCCCGATATGTAGACCAGAGTTTATGCACCAGCTGCGGCCAGTGTCAGGCAGCCTGCCCTGTCAAGATACCTTTTTCCAGCGGTTCAAAAGCTACACATGGAGCTATTCATGAGCCGCTGGTAGGTGTCCGCTCGGTACCGGCGGCTTATGCTATAGACAAATCCGGTACCGCCCCGTGCCGGATAGGTTGTCCTTTAGGCATAAATATTCCCGGGTTCATCTGTCTTCTGGCCAAAGGTAAAGCGGACGAAGCGCTTAATCTTATCAACCAGGCGGCGCCGTTGGCCGGTATTCTGGGTCGCGTGTGCAGCCATCCCTGTGAAGACAATTGCCAGCGCGCCGAAGTCGATAACCCCGTGTTCATCAGGGCTCTGCACCGCTATGCCGCAGATAATGCTTCCGGCAGCATTAACTACGGTAACGGAGCTCAATCCAGGGAAGAAAAAATAGCTATTGTAGGCAGTGGCCCGTCCGGGCTGGCGGCGGCCTGGGAGCTTGCCCGCCGCGGTTACAGCCCCACCGTATTTGAATCGCACGCGGTAGTCGGCGGTATGCTGGCTACAGGTATTCCGCGATTCCGTCTGCCGCGTGAAGTGCGTGAGAGGGAGGTCGAGGCCATTAAAGCAATGGGTGTGGATTTTAAGACAGGTGTAATCGTAGGTCAGGATATAATGATTGCCGACCTCAGGGAGCAGGGCTATAAGGCTTTTTATGTTGCTATAGGCGCCGGTTTGAATAATAAGTTGAACATACCTGGTGAAGACCAGGAAGGCGTCGTCGATGTAATCTCAATGCTTTTTGCGCTTAATTTGAAGGTAGGTACTACAGTGGGTTCCAACGTGGTAGTCATCGGCGGTGGCAACAGCGCCGTGGACTCGGCGAGAGCTGTCAAACGGAGGAGCCAGGGCACGGTACGCATACTCTACCGGCGCACGGCAGAGGAAATGACCGCCATAAAAGAGCATGTTGAAGAGGCCATTGAAGAAGGTGTGCTTATTGAGTACCTGACCGTCCCGATTGAGATCATAGGCGATGGTGCCAGAGTCACCGGGATACGGTGCCAGCGGATGAAGCTTGGCAAAGTCGATGCCACAGGGAGAAGGCAACCTGTCCCCATCAAAGATTCGGAATTTACTATTGATGCCGACCATGTTGTAGTAGCCATAGGGCAGCGGCCGAGTTCGGCACTGCTTAGAATTAAGGATATAAGTATCAAAGAGGATGCAACAATAAAAGTCGACCCGCTAACACTTCAAACAAACATTCCCGATATCTTTGCTGGGGGTGATTGCGTTACCGGCCCTAATACGGTAGTCGATGCCATGGCCGACGGCATCAAAGCTGCCGAGTCGATGGACAGATATATCCGCGCATTGGACCTGAGAGATGGACGCAGTCTGGAACAGCCTAAGCCAGTAGAATTTGATATCAAAGATAGATTTGTCTCTTCTCAAAAGCGGGCCAAGATGCCCACACTGGCCCAGGTAGACAGAATGGGCAGCTACGAAGAGACCAAAATAGGACTGTCTGCCGAAATGGTACGGCTTGAAGCCGGGCGCTGCCTCAATTGCGCCCTGTGCAGCGGTTGTCTGGAATGTGAACGGGTGTGCCAGGTAAATGCTGTGTCTCATAAAGATATTATAGAGTCGGTAACTATGGAAGCCGGAGCCGTGGTCGATTTTGGTAGCAATGGTGCCGGTAACAAAGCGCTCCAGATTTCAGGGCAGGGAGTGTTTGTGGCCGAAGCTCGGGGTGAAAAAAGTCTGGAAGATGAGCTAAGTACTGCCTCGGCGATTGCTCTTGAGGTGATCCGTGGTTTGGGGACGGACAGGGAGGTCTTATTCCGGAAAAAGAGGGTGAGTACTAAGAACAGTAGCTTGAATTTGGAATCTCAGGTATCCGATGCTCCGGGCTCTATTGAGCGCACCGGTGTCATATTGTGTCGCTGCGGCGGCAGCATCAGCTCGGTAATAAACCTGAACGCGGTGGCGGCAGAGATACTGGCGGTTCCCGGCATCTCCTGTATACGCGAGTTGTCACAGGTATGTACGGAAGTTGCGGCACGGGAAGTCAAGGACGTGGTTGAAGAAGAGAAGCTCAGCCGGCTGGTAGTAGCCGCCTGTCGATGTTGCAATCTGGAGCAAATCTGCTTCAGCTGTACCGAGCAGCGAGTGAGATGTCAACAATACATTAGTGAGCAACTAGCGGGTGACCTCAGTGTCCCTGTGGAGTACGTTAATATTCGAGAACAATGCGCCTGGGTGCACAGCAATAGCCCAGCCGAGGCCACAGCCAAAGCAGTTGACATAATCACCTCGGGAGCCCTCAGGGTTCAGCGTACTTTGCCTACTATAATTTTTGAGCAAACAATCAACAATGGTGCACTTGTATTTGGTAGCGGACTTTCCGGTCTGGCAGTGGCTGCGGGAGTCGCGTCGCAAGGTCATCCGGTTACCCTTATTTACAAATCTGAATCAAGGAAAACAAAGGAAAAACAAGCCATCGAATATCGTGAGGCGGAATCCAGACTATTGAAAGAGCTTGAAAAGGCGGGCGTTTCCATCATGTCATGGCCTGATACCGTTAAGCTTTCGGGTACGCCGGGGAATTATGAAGCCGTATTTAAACATAAATCGGCTACGACAGAGGTCGAGGTTGGCGCTCTAGTCGTGGATTCGGGAGCCGTGGATAAAATACTGGGTAAGGCGGACGCCTCCACCAGAGAAAACCTGATTGGCCGTATATTTAGCTGGTATAAAAATTCGCATAGAAGCCGGGTTATGGGTTTTAAGCTCCGAGAGATTTCGATAGGCGACCCGACCGGCATATATATCGTGCCGTCAGATACGTCGGAAGCGCCTGAAAAACAGGTCATTGAGGGACAGGCGACTGCGGCGAGGGTGTTAAATTATCTGGGACAGGGTGTGCTGAGAGCAAGGGCGAACGCCATTGCTATAGATAGAGAGCTGTGCCGCGGTTGCGGGGACTGTACCGCCGTGTGTCCGTATATCGAGATGAAAGTCGGAGATTCCGGAACCGCTTATGCCGCCATCGACCCGATACTCTGCCTGGGCTGCGGTGCCTGCATTGCCTCTTGCCCGACCGGCGCCATAACCCAGCCCGCCCAGAACGATTTGGGTATAATTAGTACGCTGGAGTCTCTGCTAGATAAGCCCGGCAAGGTTGGTGCGGCTACATGATAATGGATAACGCTGATGTCGTAGTTTTTGCCTGTAACTGGGACGGTCTGAGCTGTGTCGAAGCCGCTGCCCAAAAACGGCTTAATTATCCGTCATCGGTAAAGCTGATTAGAGTAAACTGCCTTTCCCGGGTACATTCCGGTCTGATTTTGAAGGCTTTTGAGCTGGGCGCCGACGGCGTGATGCTGCTGGGCTGCCAGCCGGAGAGCTGCTATTACGAGAAGGATGAAAAATTTAGTGCTAAAGAATATGAAAAGGCTCTGAGCCTGTTGGACCTGCTGGGAATAGGAACAAGCAGGCTGAAACTTGTCCGTCTGCCACGGGGAGACGGCGATGCTTTTGTGAATCAGATCGAGAGTTTTATCGACGAGGTATCGCAGGCCGGATAGTGGAATATTTGAGCCATGACTAAACATAAGCAGGAAATTAAGGATACGCGGATACACCTCTGCCTCGACTGCGGCAAGTGTACTGTGGTCTGCCCCATTGCCCGGTACAACCCCGATTTTAATCCGCGTCTTATTGTCCAGAGAAATATGGAGCACAGGAATCGTAATTATGAGGATGAGTCGATATGGTCCTGCCTTAACTGCTATATGTGTCTGGAACGGTGCAACTATCACGTGGAATTCCCCGAATTCATACGTATACTCAGAACGGAGGCACTGAGTAAAGGAACCCAGGGGCAGTGCAGCCATGGTGGGGCATTGCAGTCGGTGATGCATTTAATGGCTGGCGACAAGGTGAAGCAGCAGCGCCTAAGCTGGCTGCCGCGGGATATCAAGCTGTCCAAGAAGAACGATACCATATTTTTTACCGGCTGTGCTCCGTATTTCGACGTCATGTTTAAAGATTTAGGCGTTAATACACTCGACGGCGTGAAATCGATTCTCAAACTGATGAACCGGGCCGATATACCGTTCAATCTGTCGGCCGATGAGCTGTGCTGCGGGCGCGACCTGCTTTTGGAAGGTGATAAGGAAGGATTCATGGCTCTGGCCCTGGCCAACGTTCGTGAATTCGAACGCCTGGGCGTCAGGAAAATAATAACCGGTTGCCCCGAATGTTATTATGCGTTAAAGGTTGATTATCCCAGGATGCTGGGTAAAAACGTCGCCGAAGTTGTATACTGGACGGAAGCGATAGCTCCCTTGCTGGACAGCGGTGAGCTGAAACTCGGCAAGCTCAAGAAAAAGGTTACTTATCAGGACCCGTGCACCCTGGGCAGGGGTTTAAGAATTTTTGAATCGCCGCGTAAAGTATTGGATGCCGTAAACGGCCTGGAACTGATTGAAATTCAGCCGAACCGGGAGACCGCGTTGTGCTGCGGGGCCAGTTCCTGGGTGCACTGCGGCGCGGCTAACCGTCAGGTGCAGGATGAACGACTTGCCCAGGCAGAGGCCACCGGCGCCGAGACTCTGGTGACTGCGTGTCCCAAGTGCCAGATTCATTTAAAGTGTACCCAGCAAAGCCGGAACGGGAAAAAGCCGAAAATCGATATTCAGGACCTGGCCGGTCTGGTAGCCGGGTCACTGGACCAGGAGGCAGGCTAATTGGCTGAAGATGAACTGAGAATAGGCGTTTTTGTTTGTGATTGCGGACTGAACATCGCCGGGTCGGTTGATACCGAAAAAGTACGACTCTCCGCAGAGAGACTGCCTGGCGTGGTTGTTTCCGTGAGAAACCGTTATACCTGCGCCGACCCCGGCCAGGCGGAAATCAAGAGACACATCCAGGAACATAAATTGAACCGCGTGGTGGTGGCTTCGTGCACACCGCGTCTGCATGAATCTACATTTCGCAAGTGCATCGCGGAAGTCGGACTGAATCCCTATTTACTGGAAATGACCAATATAAGGGAGCACTGCAGCTGGGTACATCTCTATGACCGGGAGTCGGCAACCAAAAAGGCTGAAGATATCGTTAAAATAGCCGTGGCCCGGGCGCGCCTGCTCCAGCCGCAGCAGGAAATGGAGATTCCGGTAACCGATGCCGCCCTGGTTATAGGCGGCGGCGTGGCCGGCATTCAGGCGGCGTTAGACCTGGCGGATGCCGGACATCAGGTATATCTGGTTGAAGAGAAGCCTTCGATAGGCGGCATAATGGCCGAGCTGGACAAGACATTCCCCACCATGGACTGCTCCATCTGCGTCCTGGGGCCCAAGATGATGGATGTGGGGCGCCATCCCCGGATAAAGCTGATGACCTACAGTTCGGTGGAAGCGGTATCCGGCTACGTCGGTAATTTTAAAGTCCGTATCCGCCAGAAAGCCCGTTATGTGGATGAGAACCTGTGCAACGTATGCGGCAAGTGCGCCGAAGCCTGCCCGGTGGTGCTGCCCGACGAGTTTCAGCAGGGCTTTTCTTCGCGCAAGGCGGCGTATATAGCTTTCCCACAGGCGGTGCCGTCAGCTTACCTGATTGACATGGAACACTGCCTGGGCAACAGGCCGGTCGCCTGTGTCAAATGCATGGATGCCTGCGAGAAGAAGTGTATAGATTTGCACGCGCAGGACAGGATAACGGAGATAGATGTCGGCGCCATAATTGTCGCCACCGGCATGGGCGTCTATGACCCGTCTCAACTGGACGAGTATGGATACACACTTTTTGAGAATGTCATCACCAGCATGGAGTTCGAGAGGTTGATATGCGGTGGCGGCCCCACCGAAGGCCACCTGGTGCGTCCTTCCGACCACAAGACCCCCAAGCGTATCGGCTTCATTCAGTGCGTCGGCTCCAGGACGGAAAACCGCGGCAATCCTTATTGCTCCAACGTATGCTGCATGAACACGGTCAAGGACAGCCTGCTTATCAAGGAGCATGACCCCGAGGCCGAAATAGTCGTCTTTTATATGGACATACGCGCCTTCGGCAAGGGCTTCGAGGATTTGCTGCGCCGCTCCAGGGACGCCGGCGTCCGCTATATCCGCGGCTTCCCCGGGGAAATCAGAGAAGACCCCGTAACCAAAAATCTGCTGGTTAGAGTGGAAAATACCACGACCTCGCGCGTCGAAGAATATGATCTGGATATGGTCATTCTATCGGTCGGACTCGAGCCTCGGGCCGACCTTAAGAAGTTAATCAATGTACTGAACCTGTCGCAGACCAGCGATGGCTTCGTGATGGAAGCTCACCCCAAGCTCAGGCCGGTGGACGCACCGACGCCCGGCATATTCTACGCCGGCTGCGTGGAAGCACCCAAGGATATAAAGGACAGCGTCACCCAGGCCGGGGCCGCGGCGGCACGCAGCTCGATTCTTTTAAATTCTCCTATACTGAAAGGCGAGGCTATCAAAGCTGTGATAGACCTGGAAAAATGCACCTCCTGCGGTGTCTGTGCCCGTGTCTGTCCCTATGGAGCCATTAAGGTTGATATTAAGGCTAAGACAGGGGCGCAGGTGATAACGGCTGCCTGCGCCGGTTGCGGCACCTGTGCCGCGGAATGCCGCTTCGATGCCATAACCATGCAGCACTTCAGCGATGCCCAGGTGCTGGCCCAAATCGATGCCGCCCTGGAAACCGATCCGGAACAGAAGATTATCACTTTTCTTTGCAACTGGTGCAGCTATGCCGCCAGCGACCTGGCCGGTGTCTCCCGGATGCAGTTTCCGCCGAATAATCGATTCATCCGCACCATGTGCAGCGGCCGTGTCGACGAGAGCTTTATACTTCATGCCTTCGAAAAAGGCGCACCTGTAGTGCTCCTGTCCGGCTGCCATTTAAGTGATTGCCACTACATAAGCGCCAACCACTGGACGATGCGGCGGGCGGACAAGCTGTGGAACAAGCTGGAGAAGCTGGGTATAAGGCCTGAGCGGCTGCAGCTGGAGTGGATAAGCGCCGCCGAAGGCGCAAGGTTTGCGCAGATAATGCGCGAGCTGGAGGAGATGCGCCAGAAGGTGACGCCCGAGGAGATAGCCCATGCGCGCAAGGTGCTCGCCGAGCAGAAGCGCCAGGCTAAAGAAGAAGAGGTCGAGGACGAACTAAGCGATGCGGCCAGGGTGTAAAAAATGGAAGAACAGCTAAAGTGCCTCCACTGCGGTTTTGAATACAAAAATACACCGGACCCGAAGAAGGGCCTGCAAGAGCGCGTCTGCCCCAAGTGTAAGTCCAACAGCGTCCGCAGGCTGCCTGATAAAAAATAGTAAACCGCACCCGAACATTGCCGATTGAACCTCTCCCTTTCGTAAAGGGAGATAGAGAGGGATTTAAAATATTTACAAAGCCGCCCTTTCCTACTAAAATAGAACGGTTTCGGGGCGGTTAGCTCAGTGGTTAGAGCGCTTGCTTCACACGCAAGAGGTCACT
>CAZJID010000011.1:0-33468 GCA_964545945.1 uncultured Dehalococcoidales bacterium | reverse complement strand
GCAACTCATCCAGCACCTTATCCACCATCTTGATTTCGTCGGCCACTATCAATATCAAGTCACCCGCTTTAGCTTCGAACTTACCGATGATTTCCTTCAGCTGCTCCGCGGTAAGATATTTGGCTGCCACCGACTTTACTCTATCCGGTGCAACCTGCTCCGGGCTATCAAAACTGCCGGCAGGCAGGGCCATGGTAATCAATCCCTTAGCGCCCGCTGACTTGGCCAGCCCGGTCAGTTCTTCTGTCTGCTTGTGCGAATAGTCGGCACAGCCGGGCAGGCACATGCCTTTGACCCCACCACCACCCTGTAAAGCTGAGCGAAAAACGCCGAATTCAGATTCAGCAACGATTCCTGACAGGTCTTTCAGTTCCAGCCCGAATCGTATGTCGGGCTTATCTGTGCCATATCTCTCCATCGTTTCCGTAAAGGAAAGCCTTGGAAAAGGTTTAATTATTTTCATTTCCGGCTTGACCGTCTCCACCAGCGACGTGAACATCTCTTCAAGCAAGCTAAGAACTTCTTCCTCATCTATAAAGCTCATCTCCATATCGAGTTGTGTAAATTCAGGTTGTCTATCGGCCCGCAGGTCTTCGTCCCTGAAACACCGGGCTATCTGATAATATTTCTCAAAGCCGGCCACCATCAAAAGCTGTTTGAGCTGCTGCGGCGATTGAGGCAGCGCGTAGAACTTACCCGGATGCATGCGGCTCGGCACCAGGTAGTCACGTGCCCCTTCCGGTGTGCTCTTAAATAATATGGGTGTTTCGATCTCCACAAAGCCCTTGGCATCGAGAAAATCGCGCATAAACTTCTCCACCTGATGGCGGAGTATCATGTTATCCTTCATCCTCGGGCGCCTGAGATAGAGATAGCGATATTTAAGCGCCAGGTTTTCATCGACCTCCACATCCTCATTAATATAGAACGGCGGTGTCTTGGCAGTATTAAGAATCTGGATTTTGCTGGCGATGACTTCTATCTTGCCGGTTGGCAGCTTAAGGTTCTCCGTGCCGGCGGGGCGTTTTGCCACCTTGCCGATAATTCTGGCTACGAATTCATTGCGGAGTTCATTGGCTGTTTTATGTGCTTCTTGCGATATTTCCGGATTGAAGACTACCTGGGCGATACCTTCTTTATCACGTAAATCGATGAATATCAATCCCCCGTGGTCGCGTCGCCGGTGCACCCAGCCGGCCAGAGTTACCTCATATCCGATGTGTTTTTCTATCAGTTCTCCGCAGCTGTGGCTTTTGAGCAAGTAGACCTCCTGATATGTCCGAGCATTATATCTTAAGGCAGCCCCTTGTTCAATCTAATTACTTTTAAGGGCTGTACCGCATCAGCCATCGCCGATTCGGCCTTCCCTAAAATACAGCCTTGGAATGGATTGAAGTAGAAGGATCAGATTAAAGAAAAGGCGAGGTGTTCGCTCAGCTATTCTGAACGCACACCTCACCCAATATTACTTGGAACGACAGCTAATTTCTACTGTCCGCGTTTCGCCTTGTATGCACCCATGATAAGGTCGCAGACTTCATTATAGAGACCCGATTTGACCTGTATCGTGTCACCTAAATCCAAGTATTGGCCAGACTGTGCGTCATAAACCGGCCATTTTGTCAGCCCTTCCTGGTTGGGGTCGCCGGTAGCCGCAAAATGTGTCCAGTAGCTCATCATAGCTTCAGATAGCGACCTATCTGTGTCGTTAAAGTATTGCTCCGACTTTAGAGGTGACATAAAAGGCACAAAATTACCGAAAACATAATTTATCTCTATCAAATGAAAGGCACCTATCTTACTTCCCGGCGGTACACGCGTGAACTGATAGAAGTAGACCGGTGCCTTAATATTGTTCATAGCGCTGGCATAGGCTTTGGCCGGACAGGTAAAAGTGTACAATGTTATTACCTGGCGGTCAGCGGTCGCAGCTTCTTTATCATCGCTGGCAGGATACATAGTCATAACCTGCTGTGCTTTATCTCCGAAGGTGCTATTTAAATATGTCGTATAACTATCCAGAGTAGGTTTGTAGAATAATTGAAACAAAGCCCATTCGTCTGCGTTAGTACCAATCAGTAGAGGAACATTTTGTTGTTTGCCGGCTTCAAATAGATTGAGCGGTATATCCGGTATCACCCAACCGTCTACACAAGGCTCGTAATTATAACCAGGGACAGTAATGTCAGCGGGTGGTTTTCCCTTATCCATGACCTCCTGGGCGCTCTTGGCGCGCATGCAGGCTAGAGGGTCGGAGGCAGTGTCGCAGCCCAGGTCTTTGGCCAGCTGTTCGCCCATCTTCTCTCTGGCTTCCATACCGTATTTATTTTCCCGAATATCGGACCACGCGGATGACTCATACATGCTCTCTGCTATAGCCCCTTGAAACAGTCCCTTAGACAAAGGCGATACCATATGACAAATCACGCTGGTAGCACCTGCCGATTCGCCGAATATAGTCACCCGGTTGGGATCGCCGCCGAAAGCAGCGATATTTTTCTGCACCCACTGCAACGCCGCAATCTGGTCCAGCAGCCCGTAATTGCCCGATGAATTGTGCGGGTCTTCCTTGGATAGCAGAGGATGTGCCAGCCACCCGAGCGGGCCTAATCGGTAATTGAAATTGACCACTACCACACCATTTTGGGCTAATTTTTCACCGTCGTATGCAGGATCTGAGCCTTCACCGAAGCGATAATAGCCACCGTATATCCAGACCATGACCGGCAGCTTGTCACCGGTCATTTTTGCCGGGGTCCAGACATTCAGATAAAGGCAGTCTTCACTGGGTGGTGTGGAATAGGGCGGAAAAACAGAGGGGACATAATATCCCATTGGCGCCGGGCCGAACTTTGTGCACTCCTTAACCCCCTGCCAGGGTGCCGCCGGCTGCGGCGGCTTCCAGCGCAGGTCGCCTACCGGTGGCGCAGCAAAAGGAATACCTTTGTAGATATGTATATCCCCAACCGTTGTGCCCGATATCAGCCCTGTATCTATTTTTATAGGGTCTTTAAGTGCGACAGATGACGGAGCACAGGAAATAGCGATGGTAGACAAGAGAACTAGCGCGACGAGCAGAAAACTGGAGAACCTCTTCATCAAATGCCTCCTTTGTGCGTAAATTTTGAAAGTTCACAGATGCTGCGAACAATTTACCTCTAACCGTTCCTATTGTCAATGGGTTTATTACTAATTTTGGGCGAATAACTCGCCATCTCAGACCTGAAATCACTAACTGACGTCGTCACAGTTATGTCGCGAGGCACTCAGCCACTTCTGCTTCTGAGCAAGCCTGACTTCTTCGTCGGTAACCCGATACCGGCTGAGGAATTCCGTTTTGAAGGCGGCAAATGGGCCGTGCTGAATAGCGGAATGTACTTGTTGCATTAATCTGGCGATGAATCGCAGGCTGTGTACAGTGGCTAGACCGTAGGCTAAAAGCTCTTCGTCTCTGAATAGTAAAAAAGCGAGGTGCCGCTTCAGAATTTCCCGAAGCCAACACCTCGCCAGGATTCGCGGTGAAGTGACTTATGCCCGGCTAACTTCTACTGGCCGCGCTTCCCCTTGATTATGCCCATGAACAGGTCACAGGCTTCATCATAGAGGCCTGATTTGACCTGTACAGTGTCACCGAAATCAATGTATTGTCCGGTGCTGGCACCGTAAGCTGGCCATTGAGTCAATCCAGACTCATTGGGGTCGCCATTCGCGGCAAAAGTCGTCCAGTAGCCCATTATGGTTTCAGCGAGTGCCCTGTCAACATCGGCGAAGTACTGGTCCGCCTTAAGAGCGGACATTATGGGCCTAAAATTGGCGAAGACATAATTTATATCCAGTGCATGAAAAGCACCCATTTTACTTCCCGGCGGCACACGAGTGAACTGATAAAAATACGTGTTGGGATTAATCTTGGAGTTAGCAGCGGCATAGGCTTTAGCTGGACAGGTAAAGGTCATGAGTGCCACCACCAGATTTGCAGATTTCTTGGCTTTTGCATCATCATCGGCTGGGAACATAGCCAGAACCTCTGATGCTTTATCCCCACAAAGCCCACTTACCAGATCTTTATAAGTATCTACATGCGCATTCGCCACCGCTGAGAACAGATTACCCTCGTCTGCCATAGAACCAATCAGAAGCGGAACATTATTTTGCTTGCCAGCTTCAAATATATTTAGCGGCAGGTCAGGTATCACCCAGCCATCTATACATGGCCCATATCTGTATGTCGAGGGCCCGAAAAGATCGGCTGCCGCTTGCCCCTTATCCATAACTTCCTGGGCGTCCTTGGCGCGCATACAGGCTATGGGGTCGGATGCCGTATCACAACCGAGGTCCTTGGCCAGCTGCTCACCCATCTTTTCTATAGGTTGGGTACCATACTTGTTTTCCCGGATATCTGACCAACCAATCTCAGCCATACTCTCCGATATGGCACGTTGAAACAGCCCTTTAGCCAGAGGCGATGCCATAAGACAAATTACGCTGGTAGCGCCCGCCGACTGACCGAATATGGTGACCCGATTAGGATCGCCTCCAAAGGCAGAGATGTTCCTCTGTACCCACTGCAGTGCCGCAATCTGATCAAGCAAACCGTAGTTGCTGGAAGAATTGTGTTCCGATTCCTGGGACAGAAGAGGATGCGCCAGGAATCCGAGGGGGCCAACTCTGTAATTAAAGGTAACCAAGATCACACCGTGATTCGCCAGGTTTACGCCATCGTATCCCGGATTCGAGCCTTCACCAAACCAAAATGCTCCTCCATAAATCCAGACCATGACTGGTAGCTTGTCACCATTGGTTTCAGCTGGCGTCCAGACGTTGAGATACAGGCAGTCTTCACTAGGTGGTTTCGAATAGACAGGAAAACTGGCGCTATAATATCCCATCGGCGCCGGGCCGAACTCTGTGCACGCCCTAACCCCCTGCCACGACGCTGCCGGCTGCGGTGGTTTCCAGCGCAGGTCGCCTACCGGCGGCGCAGCAAAAGGAACACCTTTGTAAACGTGGATATTCCCAGCGGTTGTCCCCGATATCAGTCCAGTATCTATTTTTATCGGGTCTGTAAGTGGGACCGCTGCCGGAGCACAAGAGACAGCGATGGTAGATGAGAGAACGAGTGTTATGAGTAGAAAGCTGGCGAACCTCTTCATTACATACCTCCTTCGTAGTGTAAATTTCTTAAGTTCCCAAGCGTTGTGCATAATTTACTAATATCTATCCCCGTTGTCAACGGGTTTTCTGAATTTTTCTAGGAAATATATTGCAACGACACGCCTAAAATGATCCCATTTTGGCGTTATTTCTGTACCGGGGCGCACCCAACCACTTCCTCTTTTGGGACAGCCTGACTTCTTCATCAGTAACCCGGTATTGGTTGAGGAATTCCGCTTTGAAAGCGGCAAATGCGCCGCGCTGAATAGCGGAATGTACTTGTTGCATTAATCTGGCAATGAATCGCAGGTTGTGTATAGTGGCCAGCCTGTAGGCCAGCAGCTCTTCACATTTAAACAGATGGTGCAGATATGCAGTTGAGAAGTTACGGCAGGTATAGCAGTCGCAGCTGGCATCGATAGGCCCCTTCTTCGTCTTGTAGACGGCTCTTCTTATATTCTGCCTGCCCTGCATAGTGAAAAGGGCACTGTTGCGGGCTACCCTGGTCGGTAGCGCGCTGTCGAAAAGGTCGATACCACGACTAACGCCTTCGACTATGTCTTCAGGCGAGCCGACACCCATCAGGTAGCGGGGCCTGTCCGAAGGCAAGAATGGCATCGTTTCATCCACCATCGCCCACGTCAAGTCTTTAGCCTCACCCAGGCTTAGACCTCCGATGGCATAGCCGGGGAAATCCAGCGAGGCGATGGCTTTTGCCGATTGATGCCGTAGCTGTGGAGATGTGCCGCCCTGGACGATGCCAAAGAGAAGCTGGTCGGACCCGTGGTGGCGCTTATAGCATCTTTCTGCCCAGCGGGAGGTCCTGTCTACAGCTTGACGCACCCTGTCCACGCCTGCGTCAGGTGCCGGACATTCATCCAGTACCATGATAATGTCGGCACCCAATTCCTGCTGGAACTCAATGACCAGCTCAGGAGTAAGGTGGTGCTCGCTGCCATCGATGTGAGAGCGGAAGGTAACACCTTCATCGGTTACTTTGCACAAGCGGGCTAAGCTGAAAACCTGGTAGCCGCCGCTGTCGGTTAAAATGGGCTCATGCCAGGCCATGAATCGATGCAGCCCGCCCAGTTTATAAATCACATCTATCCCCGGCCTGAGATACAAATGATAAGTGTTGCCGAGGACAATGGTTACACCTATAGCTTTAAGCTCTTCCGGAGTCAGGGCTTTTACCGTTCCCTGGCTGGCCACCGGCATAAAAGCCGGCGTGTTTACAATGCCGTGATTGGTGACCAGTTTTCCAAGTCGGGCTTGATTCCCAGTCGAGGTCTTTACTATGGTGAAATACTTATCTATGACCCTAGCTCCCACACTGAACAGTAAATTATCCGGCGGCTCTGGCTCGATGGTAGTCTATGAACTTATGAACGGCTCTGGCCGCTTCAGCCACCGTTGAATAGGTCGGAACGCCTGCAGCCGCATATCTCGCCCGCTGTTCCGCTAGTATTTTCCAGCGCTGATAAGAAGGTAGTTGGTCAGTTGCTACCTCGCTATGCACCACAGCTATCATAGGTTTCAATTTTTCGTTGTGAAGATTGATAAACATTTCGGTTTGGCCGGCAGCCAGACCTTGCCATAGTTCGGTCAAAAAAGGATTATCGTCACTGAATTCGCCGATAAGGAAATCGAACTGTGAAGTTGAGGCCATTAATCGAGGTAAATCCTTGATTATCCGGGGGAACCCAACCGATGCAGCGCCCATTATTGATATGTCAATTGGATTCCCGATCCAGTCCCATATCTCCGGTGCCCACGACTTTAGCTCTTCCCTGATTTCCACAGGCATCGGCGGCACTTTAAGACCCGCTTCCTCGCAAATATCGGCGGACATGACCGATAATCCTCCTCCGGCACTCATTATGCCGACCCTGTAACCTGTAATTGGCGGCAAGAAGTTGAAGGCAACGAGCAGGTCGACAAGCTCCGGCAGGTCCCGTGCCGATATAACTCCAGCTTTTTTGAAGACCGTTTCCCAGACAGACATAGAGCCGGCAATTGCAGCGGTATGCGAGGCAACCGCTCTGGAACCGGCTGGGCCCCGCCCACCCTTGATGGCAATGACCGGCTTGACATGTGCAGCATGACTTAAAGAAGACAGGAACTTTCTTCCATCTTTGATTCCTTCAAAATAAGCAGCTATTATCTTGGTCTCCTCATCCTGAGCCAGGTAATCCAGGAAATCACTCTCATCGATATCCAAGGCGTTTCCATAACTGATGACCTTGCTGAAACGCAGCCCACGCAGTTCGCCATAGCGGGCCAGCATGGTCGAGGAGCCGCCGCTTTGAAACACAGCGCCGATACTTCCGGCTTCCCCGGGTAAATTGTAGCCATTGGCTATACCCCCACGTGGATAATAAATCCCCATGCAGTTAGGACCGATAAGACGCAGGTTGAGCCTTTGTGCCATTTTAAGCATGTCGGCTTCAAGCTCTACAGCCTCCTTGCGACCGGTTTCGCTGAGACGAGCCGTAACAAGATGAACGATTTTTACTCCCTTGCCCGGGCATTCGGCAAGCATATCAAGCACCAGCGCCGCCGGTAGACAGCAGATAACGTAGTCAACCTTTCCTGGAATACTTGTTAGATTCGGATAAGCCTTCAGACCGAATATAGATTTTTTATGGGGGTTAACCGGATAGATATGGCCTTTATAGCCGTAGTCAAGTACATGACGTAAAAATTGGTGACCGAAGGATAAAGGGTCTTCCGAAGCTCCGGTCACAGCAATACTTTGAGGATGAAAAGCGGTTTCCAGTATATCTCTAAGGGCAGCATCCATATTTACGTTAACCAGATATCCAGTCCCATGGTCAGGAAAATAATGCCCAGATAGGGAAAAGCCGACAGTTTATAAACCCGCCAGGCAGAGGTCGATGTCTTCGAAAACAACAATCGGGCATTGGCATATATCATCAACACACCCAATATATTGGCCACTACCAGATACAACAGGTGAAATCCGGCAGCCAGGTAAATCAGCATGGAAACCGTATATAGCAGTATCGATAGACCGAAAAGTATTTTGACCACATATCTTACAGTCCGGCTCAAAGGGAAATAACTCAGACCGGCATTAAGATAATCTTCCCGGTTGGCGATCATTAAAGTCCATACATGAACAGGTGTCCAGATAGCGACCAGGATGCACAGCAGGACGATTCTGATATCAAAGACAGGATTGACCGCCAGCCATCCGATAAGCACCGGACTGCAGCCGGCAATTATGCCGAGAAATGTGCACGAAATAGTTTTTCGCCATACCGAAGAAGCTATAACACCGAGCAACCCGACGGCAAAGCACAGCGGATTCAAGAACCAGGCCAGGGCCAGTCCAATGACTATAAGAGAGATAATAAGAGGTAAAGCCTTCTGTGCCGGGTAAATTCGTCTTGAAGGCAAGGCCCGTTGGCATGTTCTTGCCATCTGGGCATCGACTTCACAGTCGAGGTAGTTTGTCAATCCATTAGAGCCGGCACTTCCGACTATCAAGGCAACTAAGATGAGCAGAAACACTCCGGTTGGCGGATAGCCACCCGCTGCAATAATCGCAGCCATAATTCCGATAAAGACAAGTAAGCTCGTCTCTACAGGTTTCAGTACACTGATGTAGTCCAGAAACGTAGCTCGCTTGCTCAGAGCTAAGGTCAAGGTCTTATCACCTCATTAAGCACTTTCAGCACTTCATTTCGGGGTACGTCGCTGCGAATCACGGCCTGGCCTATATCCTTAAGCAAGACCCATCTTATAGTTCTTCCCTTCACTTTTTTATCTAGTTCCATAGCGGCCAGCACGTCCTGTAAAGCAACACCTCGGCAATCCAAAGGTAAACCGAACTTGCTCAATATCGATTTATGGTATTCGACGACCTCGTCGGATAGTAGCTCTAACCGATGGCTCAGCCTAGCCGCAGCCATCATACCGATCGCCACAGCTTCGCCGTGCAGAAAATACCCGTATTTAGTAGCGGCCTCTAGTCCATGGGCTACCGTATGACCGTAGTTGAGTATAGTGCGGAGCCCCGTTTCTTTTTCGTCTTCAGAGACCACCCGGCATTTGATGGCCGCACTACGTGCAATGACTTTAGCGGAGATATCGCGCTTCAGATTAATCAGACTTTTGGCATTGTTCTCTAGTATTTTTAAAAATTCAGCATCTAGAATCAGCCCGTGCTTTATGACCTCAGCCCATCCTGAGGTAAGCTCGCGCGGAGGCAAGGTGGTTAAAACCTTGATGTCAGCCAGCACCAGACGTGGCTGATAGAAAACGCCAATGAGGTTCTTCGCCCGTGGATGGTCGACAGCCACCTTGCCGCCGATGCTGGCGTCGGTCATGGCTATTAAACTCGTAGGCACCTGCAGCCACGGTAATCCCCTTAAAAATGTAGCCGCAACGAACCCCGCCAGGTCGCCAGCCATACCGCCGCCTAAAGCTACTATTACACCAGTTCTCTCAACCCGCCGCTCAATGAGATAGTCATAAATTTTCACCGCTTGCGAAATGTTCTTCGAAGCTTCGCCGGGCGGCACTATAAAGGAATTGACAGCAAATCCTGCTCTTTGAAGCGATTTCTTAACTACATTACCGTAAATAGAGAAGACGTTTTCATCACTTATGATATTGGCCGTACCCGATAAACCTGCCTGTTTCATCTTTTCTCCGAGCTGGTCGACTATTCCCCAGCCGACAAATACGGGGTACTCAGAAGATGACGTATGTACCCTGCAGGCCAGGTCAGGCTCGGAGAAACGCTCGGCTTTATGCTTGCCGGCATACTCCCACCCCTTTATTACCTCACCGCTGACCTCGTCGATGGTCAGGTTATCGGTATGAACCGTCCAGTCGGCAATGGCGTAGTAAGCCTGGCGTTTGGCTTTGAGCTCCTTTATACGCTGAAGAGGATTATCTCCGGCCAGTAGTGGCCGAACCACCGGACTGGCTGAATACAGATTGTCATGTTGTAATCGTCCGTAAATAGTCTCAGGACTGGCCTCCAGACAAATAACCAGGCTGGTCTCACGTAACAGGTCCTGATTTTTAGGGTCTGTGATAGCGCCTCCGCCGGTGGCTATTACTGCCTTTTCTTTTTGACATGTGCGCTGTAAAACACGGCGCTCCAGTACCCGAAATTTTTCCTCACCGTCTTCCTTGAAAATCTCCGGGATGGTCTTGCGGCTGAGTTTGACTATTTCATCATCGGTGTCTATAAACGTCCAGTTCAAACGTTCAGCCACCTTCCTGGCTACGACCGTTTTGCCGGTAGCTGAGAAACCTATGATGCTAATATTTTTACTTTCTTTTTGACGCCGCATTACGGTTGTGTGAGTAAGCAGAATTTATATAGTTTTTATAGTTGGCCATTGTCTCTTTCAAGTTATCACCGCCGAATTTTTCCAGAATGGCGTTTGTCAGGACGATAGCCAGCATGGCTTCGCCAATTATCCCGGCCGCAGGAACCACACAAATGTCACTCCGTTCATAGTGGGCTACGGCCTTTTCCCCTGTAGAAAGGTCAATCGATGACAACGGTTTGCCAAGGGTAGCGATAGGTTTTACGGCTGCGCGGGCTATAATCGGTTCGCCGTTGCTCATCCCACCCTCGACGCCGCCAGCGTTATTAGTCGCACGGCGCCAAGGCAATTGAGTCCCCCTAGAAGCCGCCAGGATAACGTCCTGAGCCTCAGAACCGTTGACATCAGCTATTCCAAACCCTAAGCCCATCTCAACGCCTTTCACCGCCGGTATGCTCATAAGGGTTTGCGCGATTTGACCATCGAGCCGCCGGTCGTACTGGACATGGCTGCCCAGTCCTACTGGCACCCCCGAGGCTACCACCTCGAAGATACCGCCCAGAGTATCACCTCGGGCTTTTGCTTCATCTATAGCCGCCATCATCAACTTTTCCGCTGATGTATCAGCACAGCGGAGTGGTGATGTCTCTACACGCTTCCAGTCTATCGACTCAATCCGTTTGACTCTGTGTTTGCCGATGCTCACGGTATGGCTATTAATGGAAATGCCGAATTCATCGAGAAATCTCCTGGCAACGGCGCCTACGGCTACTCTGGCCGCTGTCTCCCGTGCACTGGCACGTTCCAAAATGAGGCGGATATCATCGACAGCATATTTAGTTATCCCGGCCAGGTCGGCGTGTCCGGGCCGAGGCGTCGTTATAGCCTCTACTTTCTTGCTCGCGGGAATAACATTCATTATTTCCCGCCACTCTTCCCAGACTTTGTTCCATATTAGCAAGCTTATCGGACTGCCTATCGAAAGACCGTGACGAACGCCCGAAATAATTTCGGCTTTGTCCTGCTCGATTTTCATACGGGTACTCCGACCGTAGCCCGCCTGTCGACGCTTTAGGTCCCGGGCTATATAATCTTCACTAATAGGCAAGCCGGCGACCATACCCTCGATAATGGCCACTAGCCCCTTCCCGTGTGATTCACCGGCTGTTAGAAAACAAAACTGCCCCATTGCTTAAACTTCCTGTAAAACAACTATCGATATTCTGGCTGCGGGTAAGGATTCGTCAACGTTTCCAGAAGGATAATATCTTCGGCGCTCAATGATGCCGGCTGAATTAAACTGCTTAGCTTCTGCCAGCCCATACCCAGCAAGCTATCCAACAAAGACGGAGTCTGAGGTTTATAATACTCAACTTCAGGGTGCGATATGCCGGCGAGACCGGCTGCCTCATTTATTGCAGTGTCGAGTCCGCCCAGCTCATCCACTAGTCCCAGTTCCTTGGCCTGTATGCCGGTATAAAGCTGGCCCGTGGCTAATTCTCTGACCTTCGCTTCGCTTAAGCCCCGTCCCTTAGCTACAACCTGTATAAACTGGTTATATAGCTGGTCGGTCATATCCTGCATGATTGCTTGTTCTTCAGGAGTCAGTTCCCTGAATCCGGCGTACATATCTTTATGTTCGCCGGCCTTAAAGACCTGCACATCGATTCCCAGCTTATCGAATAACCCTTTGAGATTGGGCATTTCAGATATAACCCCTATGCTACCGGTGAGAGTACCCGGTAAAGCCACGATTTTGTCCGCGCCGGCTGATATGTAATAGCCCCCTGATGCAGCTAAATCACTCATGCTGACCACTATAGGTTTTTTAACTTCCTCGAGCATATTTACAATTTCCTGAGACGCAGCCACGCTGCCACCCGGACTGTCAATCTGCAGGACAATAGCTTTAACTGCAGAATCGTTTTGGGCGCGGTCCAGTTCATTTCGAACAGACCCAGGAGTAATAACGCTGCCACCGAATAAGAAACCGGAACTCTCCGACTGTATCGGCCCGATTAGTGATATGACAGCAACCTTATTTTGAGCAATAGTACACGAAGCCGACATGGCCAATAGAACAATTAAAACGACAAGATATACAGGTATCGTAAATCTCTTCATAAAACGACCTCCTAAGCAGCCAGTGCTTTTCTGGCGGCGGATAGCATTATGTCAAGCGGAGCCTCCCTGCCCGTCCACAACTGAAAGGAAGCGGCCCCCTGATAAACCAGCATGGGTAAACCGCCAAGGGTCCTGGCTCCCACCGTTACCGCCTCTTTCAACAACGGTGTTTGTAAAGGATTATACACCAAGTCATAAACCAGAGCACCTCCGGGTATAAGACCGGGCGCTAGAGGTGATTGCCCTTCGCTCGGCGAATGCTTCATGCCCACCGTGGTGCAGTTCACGATTAACTGGCAACTGGTCACTGCTTCTACGATATCTTCACCTGATAAGTGCATAGCAGCTATTTTCGCTTTCAGGTTGTTGTCCTTTGCACGTTTCGTTAAAGCAGCG
Source organism: uncultured Dehalococcoidales bacterium (assembly GCA_964545945.1). GTDB lineage: Bacteria > Chloroflexota > Dehalococcoidia > GIF9 > UBA5629 > 9FT-COMBO-48-23. The sequence continues at coordinate 20,482 of CAZJID010000011.1, read as the reverse complement.
GTTAAATTTTCTGCTTTAGTCAATGAGCGGTTAGCTATAACCAGAGAGCTTACTTTTTCGTCCAGGAGCGTAAAGGCAACGGCACGAGCGGCACCACCTGCGCCTAGAGCGACCACGTTCTTCTGTGCCGGCTCAAACCCGGCATCATCACGCAAAGCCTTAAGAAAACCGTAGCCATCGGTATTGAAGCCTTCCAGACTGCCGTCACGGTTAACCACGGTGTTAACAGCGCCGGTGATGCCAACAAAATCATCGCTTTTGTCCATAAGGCGCAGCGCTGCCTCTTTATAAGGTACGGTTATGTTAGCTCCCAGGTTTTGAGGTTGTCTCAGCTGGTTTATAGCCAATATCAGGTCATCGGCTTTCACCTCCCGGGCTTCGTAACGCATGTCGAGATTATAGTAATCTAAAGCCGCCTGCTGGAAATGAGCAGATATCGAATGCTTTAAGGGGAAACCTATAACGCCGATGAATTGTGTCACCGGTCGCCGACTTTCAGACTATCCAGGTACCCCTGCAATATATAGGCCGCTGCCGCATCATCCCGCCGAGACCTTCTAGCCTTCTTATTTCCGGCTTCGCTTAGCAGCCGTTCGGCAGCCACAGTAGACAATCGTTCGTCCCACAGGTCTATTCCGGTATTTATTCTCTGTGAAAGCTTATCCACAAAATCTTTTACTTTATCCGCCTGCCGCCCCATACTACCGTCCAGTGAATAAGGCATGCCAACGACAATTCTCTTTACATCATACTGGCTAACCAATCGTATTATAGCCTCTATAGCTGAGCTGTCTTCGTCGCGGGCAATAACCATCAACGGACTTGCGATAATTTGTTCGGGGTCGCTCATGGCAACCCCTATTCTGCTGTCTCCTACATCCAGCGCCAATATACGCATAATAGATTACTATCCTGCTTTCTCGATTAACTGTTTTACAATTCCAAGAGCGTCATCAAGTTTGTTCTTGTCTTTGCCGCCGGCTTGCGCCATGTTTGGCTTGCCACCGCCGCCGCCGCCGGTCACTCCTGCAACTTGTTTCACAATGTCGCCGGCATTAATCCCTCTACTTACTAAATCCGGCGTCACCATGGCTACAAAGCCCGGTTTGCCATCATAAACTGTTCCCAGCACGATAACGGCGCTCTTCAACCGGTCTTTTAACGAGTCCCCCATCTGCCTTAAAATTTCAAATGAAGTCGGGGAGACTCTAGCCGACAATACGGTTATCCCGTTTATTTTCTCTGCTTTATCCAGTAAAGACTGTACTGTATATCGAGATAGTTCCTGTTCGAGGGAAGCCGAACATTTGCGTTCCGAGGCCAGCTCATCAGTTAAAGCTTTTACCTTGGCTGTGATTTCTGCAGGTGAACTCCTCAGTACGGCGGCTACTTCTGCAATAATTGTTAAGGAGTCCTGCATTAACTCCACGGCTTTTCTACCGGTAACAGCTTCTATCCGGCGTAAGCCTGTGCCGATGTTGCTTTCTCCCGTTATGATAAAGAGGCCTATTTCCCCCGTCGCTTTCACATGAGTACCGCCGCAGAGTTCGGCGCTTATGGGTGGTTCGCCTATTTCAAGCACACGTACCGTTTCTCCGTATTTCTCTTCGAACAGCGCGATTGCGCCCTCTTGAACAGCTTGTTTATAGGATACAACCTTGCTTCTGACGGACAAGTCCTCTCGTATCCTTTCATTAACAATGCGCTGTATTTTATCCAACTGCTGTTTAGTAATTGCGGCCACGTGAGAGAAATCGAAGCGGAATCCATCGGGGTGAACCAGAGAGCCTCTCTGTTGCACGTGATGGCCCAATACCTGGCGCAGCACTGTCTGAAGCAGGTGAGTTGCCGTGTGATTACGAGCTATATCCAGCCGGCGGGCCAGGTCAACTTCGGCTTCAACTTTATCACCGACCGAAATCTTGCCCTTAACAACTTTACCCAAATGTACGATGGCACCTTCATCTAGAACGCCATATGGAGACAGGACTGTGTTGGTCACATCTATCTGGCTGCCGTCGACTGTTATCCTGCCGGTATCACCCACCTGCCCCCCCATCTCCCCATAGAAAGGTGTCTCCTCCAGAACAACGGCCACATTTTGGTCTTTTCCAGTGGATTTTATTAACTGGCCGGACTTGGTATCCAATATATAGGTAATCCTGGAGTTGAGTTTCAATTTACCGTAGCCTAAAAAACTGGTAGGTTCCGGTTTGTGAGTTATTTTTTCTTTAGTCGTATCGATTTCCGCACCGCCAAATCTGTGTACAGCCCTGGCCTTTTCCCTCTGCTTTTCCATCTCGGTCTCGAATCCCTCTACATCTACGTCCAATTCTTTGTCCCGCGCAATTTCGACGGTCAACTCCAGAGGAAAACCGTATGTGTCCCAGAATCTAAAGGCTTCCTCGCCCATTATACTTCTTCTATCCTGCCTGACAGCTTCGCTCACAGCTTTCTCAACCAGATTAATACCGGCATCCAGGGTACTCGTGAATTTCTCCTCTTCCACCTTAACTATATCCTGTACGAGGCTATGGTTCTTCGCCAGTTCGGGATAAATAGGCCCCATCTTACCGACAACAGCCTCTGCCATCTGACTCAGGAACGGCTCTTTTATGCCTAACTTACGCCCGAAAAAGCACGCTTTTCGCAGTACCCGGCGCAAAACGTAGCCTCTACCCTCATTGGATGGAAGAACACCATCCGCAATAAGGAAGGTGATGCCACGACTGTGCTCGGCTACGATTCTCATGGCCTGGTCATCAGTGGGATTTTTACCGTATTTCACACCTGTTAAGTCGCTAATCTTACCTACCAGCGGAAGAAAAGAATCCGTATCATAAACTGAAGATACGCCTTGCATTACAGCAGCCGTTCTCTCCAGGCCCATTCCGGTGTCGATATTTGGTTTCGGCAAAGGTTCTCGCTTGCCATCTTTATCCTGGTTATATTGAGTGAAAACCAGGTTCCATATTTCGGAAAAGCGACCACAGTCACAGCCCGGACCGCATTCCGGTTTACCGCAGCCGGCGTCGACGCCAAAATCATAATGTATTTCGCTGCATGGACCGCACGGACCTGAATCACCTGCCGGCCCCCAGAAATTGTCATCCTCGCCGAGACGAACTATTTTTTCTTCGGGAAAACCGATTTTGCGCCAGTACTCAAACGATTCATCGTCGTCCAGATAGACAGACACCCAGAGCTTATCCGGTTGCAGTTTTAACCTTCCGTTTACGAACTCCCAGGCCCATGTGATGGCCTCTTTCTTGAAATAATCACCAACACTGAAGTTTCCCAGCATCTCGAAGAAAGTGAGATGTCTGGAATCACCTACCGAGTTTATGTCCGTGGTCCGGAAGCACTTCTGGCACGAGGCCAGACGCGTACTTAGCGGCACAGCCAATCCCAGAAAATAAGGTTTGACCTGGACCATGCCGGCCGTAGTCAATAACAGCGTCGGGTCACCTTGGGGTATCAGAGACGAACTGGGAATAACCAGGTGCTGTTTTTCCTCGAAAAAAGCCAAGAAGGTATTTCTTATCTGGTCACTGTTCACTATTTCTCACCTGTGTGGATTTTAATGAAGTAGCGCGATAGTGTCAATGTGTCCCCGTAGATTAACGGTTTCCGGTTTCTTTGTTTTGCTCGTTTGTGCTAAAATTTCAACGCGTCAGGAGTAAATAAATGCCACTTTATGAGTATCGCTGTCAGGAATGCCAGCATAAAGTAATGCTATATTCGCCGACTTTCTCCGGCACTATACCTCCCTGCCCGAAATGCGGTAAAGCTGCATTGAAGCGTTTACTTTCCACTTTTTCGGTGCGAAGCAAAACGTACAAGGATGTCTACGAAGACATACTATCGGATTCGCAACTAACCCGTGGCATGATGGCTGACGACCCCAAGGCTCTGGCCGAATGGAACCGGAGAATGAGCCAGGGCGAAGAAGTTGCTCCCGAATATGAAGATATGGTTGGACGGATGGAAAAAGGCGAAATGCCGTGTGAGCCGGTTGGCGGCGGTAACGCCGACCTATCTGAAGATGTCGATTGAGGTTTTATACTGTGCCTGTTTATGAGTTTTTCTGCCCATCGTGCCGTACAAAAAGCAGCTTCTTAGTCAGGAGCGCTTCTTCTTTTGAGCCGAAGTGCTCAATCTGTGGCAGTACTGATATCAAACGCATTATTTCATCATTTGCCTACCATAAATCGCTGAGCACGGTATATGAAGAAAGCGGCGAACCGGGCAGTTTTGCCAGCCCTGACTACTATAAAGACCCGCGAAATATCGGCCGGTGGGCAGAGAAGAGATTTAAAGATATGGGTATGGAAATGCCCGGTGAAATTCAGAAGAAAATTCAAGCTGCCAGAGAAGGTGAACTGCCGGAACCGGTGAAGGACCTGCAAAGTGCCTCCCCAGATTCTTCGTATCATTGACGCCAACTGTAATCGCATCGGCGAGGGGCTACGTTTCCTCGAAGACATAGCTCGTTTCATACTGGATGATTCCGCTTTAAGCCGGCAACTAAAATCGATGAGGCACGACCTGGTCACGAGTTTAAGCCGCTTCGGTCCGGCCCTCCTCTCAGAAAGGAACGTTGAGGCCGACGTTGGAATAGCCACGCGAATCGGGCATCGGCAAGATATAGCATCGCTGGTAACAGCCAATGCCAGGAGAGTGGAAGAGGCGTTAAGAGTTGTTGAAGAGCTAAGCAAATTACCGGAGTTAAGCCCGCAACTAAAACAGAAAGACTTCGAAGCTGCTAGATTTAACCTTTACAAGCTGCAACGGGAACTGATTTCCCGCCTCAAACGCCGTCAAAAGATAAAACAGCTTGTCGGGCTCTACGTCATAATCGATACTCAAACGATAGTTTCTAACGATATCGTAGACACAGCCCGCAAAATTATTAACGGCGGCGCTAAAATCATTCAGTTGCGCGACAAGCACCACGATCGGGGCGAACTCCTAGCCATAGCTAAGACGCTATCCGACCTGTGTCGTAAAAATAGTGTACTGTTCATAGTTAACGATTATCTGGACATAGCGCTGGCTTCGGCAGCGGACGGAATCCACATAGGGCAGGAAGACCTTCCCCTATCCGTGATGCGGAGAGAATTACCGGTTGACAGTATAATCGGGCTATCGGTCTCGACTTCAGATCAGGCCCGAAAAGGAGAAAAGGAAGGGGCCGACTATATCGCCGTAAGCGCCATATACCCGTCACCAACCAAGACGGAGGCAAAACCAGTCGGACCGGCGCGATTGAGCTCTATTAAAAAGGCCGTAGGCATTCCGGTAGTTGCCATCGGCGGTATAAACAGGCACAATATCAGAGATGTCATGGCATCAGGAGCTGATGCCGCCGCGGTTATCAGCGCGGTGCTGGGCCAGCCGGATATCCAAACGGCAACACGTAATCTGGTAAAGGAAATTGGGAAACAAGCAAAAAGCCGTTAAAAATCTTGAGGCCCTGGCCGAGAAGGTCCGTCTTTATTTCTCAGCCAAAGATGCCGCACGCGAGAAGACTTTACGCATAAGCCGCGAGATAATACGACATAGCGCCAACACAATTCGTGCCATTCATCGACAGGAGACAGGGAAAGCCATCCAACTGTTAGCCTCGGCTCAAACATTACTTCATGAACTTAATGACGATATTCTAAAGAAAAATCAAGACCTGGCTTATGTCGGTTTTGTGCATGATGCGCAAAAGGAGCTGGCTGAAGCAAGCTGCACACTGGCCGTTGTATCAGGTAAGCCCCTTCCTGAACCGGAAACACTCGGAGTTAGCTACCCAGCCTACCTGAACGGGTTAGGCGAGGCGGTAGGCGAACTCCGACGCTATATTCTCGATAGTTTGAGGAGAAACGACCTTTCCCGATGCGAGGAGTTGCTGGCAATAATGGACGATATTTATAGTGTTCTGATTACGATGGACTTCCCGGATGCTATTACTTACGGACTGAGACGGACCAGCGATAATACAAGAGGCATTCTGGAAAGGACCCGTGGCGACCTGACTCTATCCCTCAGGCAGCAGACCCTGGAAGAGAAATTATCGGGAATTACCGGGAAGCACAAGTAGTGTGGCAATCGTATACACGCATGGAAAACGTCTGTACCAAAGTACAATTATATTTACACTAAAAAACCTTGACTCTGTAATACAAAAACGATAGAATCTGGAACTTAGTGGTCGACTGAAAAACAGCTTTTCTTTAAATCATTTTTTCTATAAGGAGGTGAAATGCCTGGTCTTTTTTGGCTTGTCCCTATTGCCGGCTTGATTACTATCATATTCGCCATAATGCTGGCGAGGAACGTGCTGCGCTCCGATGCCGGGACGCCTAAGATGAAAGAAATCGGCGATATGATTTTTGAAGGCGCCTGGGCGTTCCTCAAGCGACAGTACAGTACCATCGGTATTCTGGCCCTGGTGGTGGCAGTTATTATCGGTGTTCTGGTTGCCCTCTTAGGAGGGCAAAAAGGCATCGAAGGGGTAACTGCCTTCGGTATCGGCTGGCGAACAGCGGTTGCCTTCCTGGTCGGAGCCATCTGTTCCGGCGTTTCCGGTTTTGTCGGTATGTATATCGCTGTCAAATCAAACGTTCGTTGTGCCGCAGGCGCTCAAAAGAACCTGACCAGAGCCGTAACCATTGCCCTCCGTGGAGGCGCTGTCTCCGGCTTCCTCATCACTGCTCTGAGTCTTCTCGGCGTAACCGCTATCTTCTTTGCCTTTGGCGGCGGCACCAAACCTGAAATCGCTCCCCACCTTATCGTCGGTTTTGGCTTTGGAGCCAGTTTTGTCGCTTTGTTTGCTCAGCTCGGCGGTGGAATTTATACCAAAGCGGCTGATATGGGTGCCGACCTCGTAGGTAAAGTTGAGGCTGGTATTCCGGAAGATGACCCCCGCAATGCCGCTGTTATCGCCGATCTGGTGGGCGATAATGTGGGCGACTGTGCCGGCCGTGGTGCCGACCTGTTTGAGTCGACAGCCGCGGAAAACATCGGTGCTATGATCCTTGGTGTAGTAGTATACGTTGCTACCGGAAATATTGCCTGGATTCTTTTCCCGCTCGTCGTTCGTGCTTTTGGCCTAATTGCCAGCATGATAGGCATATTTGTGGTTCGAGCTAAAGAAAATGAGAACGCCATGAATGCTTTGAACCGCGGCTATTTCGTATCCATTGCCCTGTCCATTATCGGTATGGGCATAACCATACATTTTATGCTGGGCAACGGGTGGCTATTCTGGTCAGGCCTGGTGGGTATCCTCACCAGTGTCTTAATTATATTTGTTACCCAGTACTACACCGAATCTCGATACAAGCCGGTTAAAGACATTGCCGAAGCATCCAAGACAGGCCCGGCTACCAATATCGTGGCTGGTATGGCCGTCGGCTTCGAAACAACACTGGCGACGGCTGTAATAATAGGCCTAGCGCTTTTGCTATCGTACTGGTTGGGCTCCCTTAGCGGCGTTCCGGGCGCGGGTGCTTTCGGCACTGCTGTAGCAACTATGGGCATGCTTATGACCTGCCCTTATGTGCTGTCTATGGATACCTTCGGACCTATAACCGATAATGCCAACGGTATCAATGAAATGGCTGGTGCCGGTAAAGAGGTACGCCGAATTACCGACCGCCTTGATGCTGTAGGAAATACCACTAAAGCATTGACCAAGGGCTATGCCATGGTCTCTGCCGGACTGGCAGCTTTCTTGCTATTCCAGGCATATCTGGATAGAGTTTCCTTCCTCAAGTTTGGGGTTGAAGGCCAATATAACATTGTAGACCTTGCCAAGATAGAGGTCTTCGTTGGCGCCCTGTTGGCAGTGATGCTAGTCTTCCTATTTAGCTCATGGGCAATTAAAGCTGTCGGCAAAACAGCTGCCAAGATCATACAGGAAGTACGGCGCCAGTTTAAGGCCGACCCGGGCATTATGGCAGGCACCTCAAGACCAGATTATGCCGCCGCTGTTGATATTACGGCTCGAGCCGGACTGCGAGAGATGATAGCTCCAGGACTCTTGCCGGTACTGGCCCCGGTTATAGTCGGGGTGATCTTCAAATGGTTAGGTTACGATGGCGCTATGGTGGTAGCCGCGCTTCTTATGGTCGGCACTATCGGAGGTATAATGCTGGCTTCATTTATGAACAACGGCGGAGGTGCCTGGGACAATGCCAAGAAGATGATTGAAGACGGTCAACTTAAGGATGAAAAAGGCAATGTCATTGGCAAAGGCACTCTAACGCATGCTGCTGCCGTTGTCGGAGACACGGTGGGTGACCCGCTAAAAGATACTGCCGGTCCATCGCTGCACGTTCTGGTTAAACTACTGGCCACTATTACACTGGTGATGGTCCCGCTGTTCATCTAGTAGCGAAAGAGTAATAAGACTATATTCAAAGGTAAACAATAAGAGAAAGGGGCAATCAAAAAAAGGGATTGCCCCTTTTTTCTTCACCGATTGTTGTCGAGGGGCCATGGCCGGGATAGACGATCGTCTCATCAGGCAATTTCATAAGTTTATTCTGAATGCTGTCCATTATTTGCTCGTAGCTGCAGCCGGGAAAATCCGTCCTGCCGATACCGTGATTGAATAGCGTATCCCCGCTGAATAGAATTCCATGTCCGTAAAGGCTGATGCCTCCGGGGCTATGGCCGGGTGTGTGCAGAATGGTAAATCTCAATTCATCTATGTCTACGATATCCCCGTCCTTAAGTAACCGGTCAGGCTTTGGCGGTTGACTGAAGGAACCACCGGTCACAGAGGACAGCATCCTGGAAAACATACCCAGGCCGGCTTTGGCTTCGGATTCATGTATGACAAATTTAGCGCCTGTATTTTCTTTGACCGCAGCCAGAGCGCCGATATGGTCGATATGAGCGTGGGTCACCAAAATAAGGCCAATCTTCAAACCCAGATCGTTTACAGATTTAAGAATAAGCTTGGGCTCAGCACCGGGGTCAATAATCAGACCTTGTTTGCTGGAATCCGAGCCCACAATGTAACAGTTACTGGCAAAAGGGCCCACAACTAGAGTTTTTAAAATCATATAGCCCCTTCAGCGATGCGGTTATAATGCTGCGCTAGTCTTATCCGGGCTCAGGTAGCCCTTATTTCCTCGCGCATAAACTTAATATACGAACCGGCAAAACACAGAGCGGTCAATGCAATCAGACTTGTCAGCTGCGGCCAGACGAGCAATAGGCTTTGACCGAGAGGTAAAGGACTGGGTTTGAGCCCACCCGTTTGAACTCCAATAAGCATTTGTAACGTACTCATATTTCCCAACTCAGGTACCAGTAAGGCACCTGTCGCCTCACCATAAAGAGTATTAGGAGATATACGTCTGATGTTGTGATAAATCTGGTCATATTTTGTTATTGTATCCAGACTCGAATTCTGGTCGATGGGAACGATAGAACCTGCGATTGTCTGTGCGATCGGAGATATAAGCAGAAAAAGCAGAATCCATATCGATAGGGATACTAAAATAGAAGTGGCGGTACTTTTGAACATTACAGAAAACAGGACAGCTAGAGCCATCCAGAACGCGCCATAGACTATGCTAACGAAAATGAATGCAAAAAGCCTGAGTATCTCTTCAGCCGTTGGTGCCACTCCTATCATGCGCAATCCCATCCCGCCAACTATGACCACGGTGCTCAAGACCAATATGGTTAAGGTTGCCAGACCTGCCAGAAATTTTCCATTGATTACGGAATCCCTGTAAAGAGGCTGCGACATTATGCGACTCAGATTGCCGCTGGTTCGCTCGCTGTTGATAGTGTCGAACCCCAAGATTATACCGATTATTGGAATAAATATTGCCAGTATAGTTGGGAACGATACCTGCCCCAAAACCGGAACCTCCGGACCAGGTACGATAAAAAGAGTCAGAAATATGAAGTGGGTATCGGCTGTAATATAACTTCTGATGTTCTGTGCAGCTATGAACATAGTTACCACAACCAAACCTATTACCAATATCAAAAGAATGACAAATCTCAAACTGGTAAAATGATCTGCTAATTCTTTCCGAAAAACTGCCATCATTCCAGACATTTCTAAGCCTCACTGAAATATTTCATATAGATGTCGTCAAGGCCATATTCTTCGATTCTCATTTGGACTATAAGGCTATCGCAATCAGTGGCTACTTTGGCTATCTGGCGTCTCAAATCCTTTTCACAGCTGACAAGCAGTAGTTCACCGGTGCTCTCCACTCCGGTTACACCCTTGATTTTTTGGATCGATTTTACAAACTTTGTCGAAGGCTCTGCGACCTGAATCTCTATCCTCACCTTGCCTCCGCCGATTTTCTCCCTACCGAGATCATCCACAGACCCATCAGCAACAAGACGTCCTTTGGAGAGTATTCCCACGCGGGTGCAAATCTTCTGTACCTGAAGCAACTGGTGAGACGAGAGAACAACGGTCACTTTTTGTTTGGCCATATTTAGGATAAGTTTAAGAATTTGTTCAATTCCCTCGGGGTCTATGCCGGCTGTGGGCTCATCGAAAAAGGCTACTTTAGGGTCTTTAATCATAACATCAGCAATTCCAAGCCTCTGTTTCATGCCGTGGGAAAAAGTGCCAACCTTATTCCCTGCCATATCTGCCAGACCTACCATGCCCAGAAGCTCATCTATTCTCTTCGCTGCTTTATCCCGTGCGATACCATTTAAGGCCGCAGTATAATCGAGGTTCTCAGCAGCAGTTAGATAGTCGTAGAAACCAACCTTCTCCGGCAGGTAGCCAGTGATCCGCTTCACTTCAATAGGCTCTCTCGTAGAATTATGGCCCCAGATACTGGCTATGCCGGATGTTGGCTCGGTCAATCCCAGCAACATCAGAAGTGTGGTAGTCTTTCCAGCTCCGTTGGGTCCGAGAAAGCCGAATACCTCGCCCTCATTTATACTCAAATTTAACTTATCCACGGCAACAAACTTGCCGTAGTTTTTAACAAGGTCTCTGGTTTCTATAACTGCACTCATCTTGTCTTTAACGCCTGCCAAAGCGAATAAACATATATCCCAGCCCAGCAATGACCAAAACTACAATGATGACACCTATCCATCCCCAGATTGGAGAGGTCTCCACGGTCACTCTGAGGTCAAAACTACCGAATGCATTCTTAGCCTGTGGTTGAGCCGATATAGTAACCATATAGTCGCCTGATATCGACTTTTTGTCCGGCTTTATGTCAACTTGGACTTCACGGCTACTGCCTACAGGCAATACGTCGATCTCCTTAGGATCAAACGTTATATTCCACCCTGAAGGGCTGCTTGTTTTCGAGCTGAAGACAATTTTTTCGAGGTCGGCTGTCCCCGTGTTAGAAACGGAGAGAGTCATATAATTATCCTTGCCTGACGTCGCCTTGGTGTTAAGTAATCCATTGGCGGTTTTTACATCCAGGTCATATTTGGCAGTTATCACGGCTTTAAGGTCGATAGTATTTTTAATGTTTCCCGAACTAGCTGCCACTGTTACCGGATACTCTCCTGGATCAGGCAGTTGCCAGGAATTGGGCGTTACCGTAACGGAAATAGAATCCGGATATGCTTTTGAAGGGTCAAGTCGAATAGAGGTAATTTGTGAACCGCTTCCATAGCTTGGCGTAATTGAGTATGTGAAACCATCGGGTACCTTAGCCTGCAGGTCAAAAACGCGTGGTTCCGTACCACCTGTATATTGCAAATCAATCGTGTAAGAAAAAGAAGTTCCGGCGTAGCTGCTAATTGAGGGATACTGACAACTAAGCGTGATTTTTCCAGTTCCAGAAGATGCCTGGTTTGGTGTTATAGAAACCGGCTGGTCACCAGTCTCTGGCGCTGCTTGCACCGTTGCTTGAATTGCCAGTCCACCCACCAGAGCCGAAATCACAGCGATAATGGCCAACAAGTAAGTCCATTTGAAGCGTCGCATATCTAACCCTCCTCAAAATAAAAGCCCATCCTAGGATAGGCACGGATCCAAGATATCAAGACCTACAAGAAAATAACTTTACCGAAAAACAGTTTTCATTGTCAAGTAATTTTCGGAAAAGAATATAGTTCATATTGTGTTAAACCGCTGACCCAGAAGAAAATAACCTCCTAGCCGTTAGTTGTCGTCGGCAGAATAACAACACTAATACTTGCTTCATTGATTTGTCAAATCGCCCTATGTCGAAACAGAAGGTGAATGTAAAGCTATGAACTATTTAATTTGTTATGTTTTTTACATATTTTCGCACTCAATTTTGTGACTTTTTAATGTTTATTTTGAGACACTAGAAAATGTGGGAATAGTGTTGAAATCAACTCGCCGTACTGCGAACTAAAGGAGTAATAAATTGAGTACCGGCAACCAGCATCTGCAGCCAGCAAAGTCTCAAGGCTTGTTAGCCATAATATACAGGGAGCATTATCATGTTTTATTCACACATTTCCCGCTATCTTTTTTTACGGCTTCTGCTTTATTCATGATCTTGCATTTCGTCAGCTACTCTAACCGCGACGCTTACGAGCTAGCAGCTCTCGTGATGTTGATAGTGGGAACAATTATCTTGTGGCCGACAGCAATAACAGGATGGATAACATGGAAAGATCACTACCAGGGCGCGCACGTTAAGATATTCCTCTACAAAATTAGAACGGCGTTCAGCATTATAGCCTTGAGTATATTGTTAGTAGTGTGGCGGGTTGCATTTCCGCCGCCGAAGGATACAGCGTGGTTCTATGCCTATGCGGCGGGGATTTTCCTGTTGCTCCTCGGCACTGTAATCGAAGGATACTACGGCGGGAAACTTAGCCACAGGTAATATTAGGGGGTGAAGATGTCCGAGTACAGCGATCTCGAGGACATAATTGAAGTACTTACCATCGCTATAACTAGGGAGCAGACAGAAGAGCAATTCTTCAGGCGTTCAGCACATGCATCCAAGCACGAAATGGCAAAGGCAACATTCATGGAAGTAGCTGACGAACTCGCCGGTCACCTTAAAAGTATGGAGCTCAGAAAAGAAAAGTTACAGGAAATACTGGCCGAAATGAGTACTAGCAGAAGATAGTAAAAATCGCTGAAAGGAGTTAAGTTATGGACTTACTGCCACCTGAAATGTTGTCAACTGTGCCACACGTCACTTTTTCAATTTTTAATCTGGCCATTCCTAATATAATCGCCTGGGCCACTGTTATCATTATTTTTTTCGTTGCCGTGTGGCTCAGGTTACCTAAAATATTTTAAAACGGCCGAAGGAGGGCCTGTAATCGTGAACCTGACGCAAAAAGCTAGAGAAATTCTAGTTGGCAACATGTCATTGGAAGATGCTCTTCCGACCAAGATGCCGGTTTATGTCAACTCAGTGGTCTACCTTTTCGGTGTCCTGGCGTTGTCATCACTAGCTATGCTGCTCATTACCGGTCCTATTCTAGCCATTTTTGGACCGGACTGGTACCACGTTTCACCGAACGGAAGATTTTTCAATTCCATGCACTTCTGGAGCACCCAGGTATTCTTTGCATCTTTGCTGTTGCATCTGACTACCAAGTTTTTCATGGGTGCCTGGAGAGATGGACGCTGGAAAACATGGATGGTCGGAGCCCTGACATTCGCCGTGGCAGTATTTACCGCCCTTACCGGCTTTCTATCTCAGACAAATTGGGACTCGCAATGGATATCGGTACAGGCAAAAGACGCTATGAATGCTGTAGGCGTTGGCGCATTCTTTAACACTATGAATATCGGGCAGGTTTTGACACTGCATGTAGCAGTCTTACCCATAATAATTGTAGCGCTGGTTTTGCTGCATATTTTTCTTGTCCGTCGTGACGGTCCGGTAAAACCCATGCCACACCCGGAGTCCTGGATTGATCCGGCTTTCGCCGAGGACATGAAGTGGATAGTCTCTCATAAAAGACAGGTGCCTGAAAAGTCGGCTGCAACCGTGCAAATGAAATCACCGGCCAACCAAACAAAGTCTGGAGCTCAAAATGACTAAGCGGTCTGAAGAATACGTAAAAGGCATTCCTACCAAACCTTACGATCTATTACGTGAAGGACTAATTATGTTAGGAGTTGTATTTGTCGTTATCCTGGTACTAGCTGCCGTATTTAGTTCTCCTGATTATCCTACCGTACAAGGTGAAGATGTAGCCAATCGCCAACCTATCGCCTATCTAAAAACTTGCGCCAATATCCTTAATGGCAACAGCAGTATACAAAATTATGGCCCTCCATACACTCCTGATAGAGTTAATGCACAGCGTCTTTTCGGACTCGACCCGCAGACATGGTTCGGTGTTAAGATACCTCTCGACCCTAAAAACGATTTTATCATCATACCGCTGGAGCGAACGGCAATAGTAAACACACAGCTGAATAGTTCGCTAGAAACATATAAATCAGCAACGCCGGATCAGCAGATAGCCTGGGGAGACGCCTACCTGGCCGCACTGGATAAAGCCACAGTTGACGACGGACACGTTGATATACCACCCGGGGATTACGGCCCCGTGGCGCCGATGATGGACGGTATGCTTTCTCTGGGAAAGGCGGGGCTGCTCGAAGGTGCGCTTGAGAGCAACTCCAGATTACCTTTCGATGTCGATTTAACGCGTTCTTTATTATTTTTTCAGGACGATGTCGATTCAAGCGTAGCCGAAAAACTGGACATGCTGGGCGAGCAGTGGGGTGTCGTCCATGAGACCGGTAACTATCCAGGTGCTTGGTGGCTGTGGCCATATGCGTTTCTATACCAGATTCCACCCATGTCCACTTCCGATAACGCGGATATCCAGGCAGTTGCCATAATAACGCTAGTCTTCCTGATAATTTTCTTCCTGCCATTCATACCTGTATTGAACCGCCTGCCGCGCTGGATAGGACTATACAGGGTAATCTGGCATGACTGGTACGCCAGGGTTAAAGAGGGTAGGAACCGGAGCTCATGACGTGACAACTACTGATTACTTAGCTGTACTTATAGTTATTGGCTCGGCTTTAAAAAATTCAGGGTTAAATAAATGTTGATAGCAGATTCCATGATATTGACCGTAATTGTGGGCATCGCCGCCCTGGCTTTAATAGTGTACATTGTTGCCTGGATCAAGATGGCCATTGTCCACCGCCCCATATCGTTGCTAGCCATGCGTTTCATTGATAACCCTATAAGAAGACTCATGCAGCCTCCAAAAGACGTTGTTAACTGGATAAATATCAAACAGGGTATGCATGTCTTAGAAATAGGCCCAGGACCCGGCACTTTTACAATTGAGGCAGCCAAAACTGTAGGTGACCAGGGAGAACTTGTCGTCGTAGATATTCAGCCATCTATTCTCTCCCGACTTAATGACAGGCTCCGCCGTGCTGAGATCTCGAATGTGATAATGAAAACGGCAGATGCCTATGAACTTCCTTTCTCCGATAACACATTTGACCGGGTTTTTCTGATTGCAGTACTTGGTGAAATAGCAAATAAAGAAGGGGCGCTATTAGAAATCAGGCGTGTACTTCGGGACGATGGCCTCTTAGCAATAGGTGAATTTTTACAGGACCCCGATTACACCTCATTCGGTAAGCTGGTCAAATTAGCCGGCACTGCCGGGTTCAAATTAACGGCATCCTATAAAAGAATCATTCACTATCTTCTTTTATTCAGTAAAGACCCATCCGGCAGTTTCGCGTTTGCCCCTGCATTCATAGACAGTCTGACTGAGGTCCATAACAGCTCAAGACATAAAGAGCTTGAGCCCGCACTACGGAAATGAGCAAAGTGACAAAATTACTTGCCCGAATGCAAAACTTCGAGAAGTTATCAACGCGAATTTATCAGATACAAACTCCGGCGTTCAATCAAAAACAAATTGCCGGCAGGCTGAAAGCGGCGATGTTAAAAGAGCTTGAGCATGAAAATAAACTCAGAAAGCGCCTGACAGAACTAGGCGGGGTACCTTCCAGACTGGGTTCGCTGTTTGACATGACAGGTAGATTAACCGGTTACCTTACCAGACTAACAGGCAAATCCTTCATTCTCAAGGCCGATATATGGGTTGAAGAACAAGCTATTAAAGGGTATCGGAGATCGTTAACAGAGGCCGACTTCGATTATAGGTCTAGAATTATCATCAACAACAATATTAGAGATGAGGAAATCCATATTTATGAATTAAGGAAATCATTAGCAGAAATTACGGTCTGACTACTGACTCTTATCGCGGCTCAGTACCTGATAACCTATAAAAATCAATCAACATTTCAGTGTAGATATTTTGAGACATAAGAATATCAAAGATATATAAGTCTATTTTAAAGGTGCCTAATTACAAAATAAATTAGGAAAAAGAGGTTGATATGGAGACATACATGGATAGAAAGGAATTCAGCTACGTGAATTGTGCCGCCAGAAACTTCTGCCAGAAATACTATGAATTCAGGTATTTCAAAAAATATCTCAGGAATCACAACATCGATTTGAATAAGAAAACGATCTTAGACGTCGGTTGCGGATCCGGCTACAGCTCAGCCTTAATAATGGAGGAATTTAAGCCCACTGAACTTTTTGCCTTCGATGCTCTGCCACAGGAAGTTGAGCTTGCCCGGCAGAGGGGAGTAACCAGTAACCTGTTCGTTGGTAACGTAGTCGATATATTGTTGCCATCGAATAAATTCGATGCTGTTTTCGCTTTTGATGTTCTGCATCACGTCCCTGAGTGGATGGTCGCTCTAAAAGAGATAAACAGGGTTTTAAAAAGGGGCGGCTCGTTATTACTGCATGAGCCTCGCAAGAAAGCCCTGGATGCGCTGGAACGCTTTTTTAAGGTTTATCATCCTCCTGAATCGAGGTTTGAGTGGCCAGAGTTATTAACGGGGCTAGTTGCTGCTGGTTTCCGAGTAATTGAACAGAAGAAACTATATCTGGGTACTTTTCAAAGCTGCCTGTGCCTTAAAGATAACTAGCAACTTAATTCAAAACGTGAAATCGATTATCTCTTCTCAAGTTCCTGCTTCGTATTGATAAAGTTTATCAGGTTGTCACGGGCTACTATGCCCACCACTTTGTTCTCCCACACAACCGGAACCTGGTTAATATCGTTTTCAGACAGAATCTGCATTACATTGCTCAAGTCTTCATTGGGTGATACTGATTTCACCCGGCTAATCGGCATCATTGCATCTCTAACCTTGGTTCTTTCCCTGGCATCAGACGGAACCGCCTTAATGCTGCTCAAAGTCACCAGGCCTTCAGTACGATCTCCGGAGGCCACAGGGAAACAGCGCCGGCCTGAGCTCAGTATGTGCTCATTCACCAATTGCTCAATCGTAATATCAGGCGGCACAACGGTACAGTCTCGTGACATTACTTCACTGGCAGTGTGGCCTTTGAGCAGTTCCAGAAGCATCATCTGCTTATAGCTGCTGCTGGCTGCAGACTCCAAGAACCAGCCTATCAACGCCAGCCAGATACCGTTAAAAAAGTTGCCTGTGAAGGCGAGGAAAATACCGACGATGATAAACAGGAATCCTATGCCGCGCCCTACGTTTGAAGCTATCCTGGTGGCACTCTGCAGATTTTTGCTCCTCCACCAAATAAGTGCTCTAAGCACACGGCCTCCATCAAGCGGAAATCCCGGTATCAGGTTAAAGACGCCCAGAAGTATGTTGATAATTCCGAGGTACTGTGAAATTGCAGCTATTATTTGTGCAGTTTCGCTGGTAGAGCTATTTAACAGGTAGTAAATACCCAGAAACAAACCACCGAGAACTAGGCTGCTGAACGGACCCGCAGCTGCCATACGAAATTCGTCACCGGCAGTTCTCGGCTCTCCCGTCATCTGCGAAACACCGCCGAGAAAGAACAGAGTGATGGCTTGTATTTGTATACCTTCCCGCAACGCTACTATGCTATGCATCAGTTCATGAAACAGGACCGAACCGAAGAACAATATGCTTGTTATTACTCCGGCGCCTATTTTCAACGCCAGGCTCCAGGTTGGATGAGTGGATGGGAAATACACCGCGGCCAGTGCCCATGTCACCAACACAAAAATAAGAAACCAGGAATAGTGCAGTCTGAGGGAGATACCGAACGCTTTTCCTATTGGTAGTCCACCCCTGAACATTTAGATACCCTCCCTTATGGCAACTATAGACGATATCAACATGATTACAATTATAACTGAAATAAAAGATATTATAGCTATTCTATCGCCCATTCGTGGAAAAGTCATAAAATCGGATATCTAAACGTTACAAAATTGTAACATTTGATGTATCAGTCCTAATACCAGCAATCTAACTCAAGAAGTGTTGGAATAATTGCGGCACATTATCAAGGCGCCTGCATAGTAACTAAAAATCAGCTATAATTTTAACCACCTGAGCAGGTTGTCCGAAATCTACCAGTCAATGGAGCGTTTGAGATGACTAAATATTATTCTTCGTTATTCCAGCCGCTGAAAATAGGCAGTCTGAGCCTCAAAAACAGGCTTGTTGTCCCACCAATGGGCACCGGATTTGCCTCTGGTGACGGCAGCGTAACAGACCGTCTAATTAACTATCACGAGGCCAGGGCAAAAGGCGGTTTTGCTCTAATTACCATGGAGGTAACGGCAATAGACGAGATAGAAGGCAAAGGAAGTGCACACCAGTTAAGCATATTCGATGACCGCTTCATTCCCGGTTTCAAACGTCTGGTGGACAGAGTACATGATGCCGGTGCTAAAGTAGGCATTCAACTGTATCATCCGGGCAGAGTCACATCGCCAGCTTATATAGGTGGACTGCAACCCGTTGGCCCTTCATCCGTACCTGACCCTATCTGGCGTCAGGATACAAGGGAGCTGACCATTCAGGACATCGCACGATTAGTTGAGTCATTCGCACAGGGAGCCAGGCGTGCCAAAGAAGCCGGATTCGATATCGTCGAACTACATGGAGCCCACGGTTATCTTATCTCACAGTTTATGTCGGGCTATGCTAACAAGCGAACAGACGAATACGGTGGAGGTTTTGAGGGATTTATCCGATTTCCCGTAGAAATCATCCGCAGGGTAAGACAGATGGTCGGCCCGGATTTTCCAGTATTCTTTCGCATAAGCGGAGATGAACTCGTTCCTATGGGCAGGACGGTAGCCGAAAGCATCGAAATGGCTAAAAGGCTCGTGCAGGAGGGAGTTAACGTTATCGATGTTTCCATTGGAGTAATGGAATCCAGCGCTGTAACCAGCGCCCCCCCAGACATGGAGCAGGGGTTTAATGCCAAGATGGCAGCAGCATTCAAAAAAGCCTTGCCAGTACCCATTATAGCGGTTGGCCGCATCAATGAACCGGACATAGCTGATGAAATTGTAAGTTCCGGCAAAGCTGACCTGATTGCCATCGGAAGGCAATCACTGACCGACCCTGAATGGCCGAATAAAACAGCTGAAGGCCGGAAGAATGACATCGTGAAATGTATTTCCTGTAATGAAGGATGTATTGAGGGACTTGTTATATGGGGCAGGTCGATGATTACCTGCGTTCAGAATCTGGCGCTGGGCAAAGAAGACGAATATGCCTCCCCGCGTGCTTCCAAGCGAAAAAAGGTGCTAATTGCGGGCGGCGGCCCGGCAGGTCTGGAGGCAGCTAGAACAGCAGTCCTGTGGGGACATAAGGTAATTCTTTATGAAAAAGATAAAGCTCTTGGGGGACAGGTAAATATTGCGATCATTCCTCCGAAAAAAGATATCTACAGCGAAGTAACGCTATCACGTGTCAAAGCCATAACAGAACTGGGGGTTGAAATACATCCAGGCGAAGAACTCACGCCCGAAATAGTAAAGCAAATCGCTCCCGATGTTTTAATTATAGCTACCGGGTCAAAACCGCTTGTTCCGAATATTTCAGGCATTGGTCAGAAAAATGTCATTACCGCTGCCGAAGCTCTTAGAGGAACGAATGTGGGGGATAGAGTGGTTGTTGTAGGCGGCGGTCTGGTTGGATGCGAAACGGCGGATTACCTCGCTGAACAGGGCAAGGAGGTAACCGTTGTGGAGATGCTACGTCATACCGCTCGTGATATAGGCCCTGCAGCCCGCTATTTTCTGCGCCGGCGACTTGCTGAAAAGGGTATAAAGATTCTAACTTCCACGACCGTCGAAGAGATTGTCGAGGGAGGCGTCAAGGTAAACTCCGGCGAAGGTAGCCGTTTTATTGGTCCTACCGATACCGTAGTGATAGCCACAGGAGCCGAATCTGTTAATGAGCTGGGACCAGCAGTAACGGGAATTGTGCCTGAAGTCTACGTCATAGGAGACGCTGCCAGACCGGGGAAAATAATGGCAGCTGTTGAACAAGCAGCCGAATTAGCTCGCAAATTATAGAGTAGTTATCACTGCATAGAGATTTGCAATGTCAAACTGTCGCTAGAACTCGCATTCGAAGAAACAGGTTGGTGGAGATAGGGGGATTCGAACCCCCGACCTCCGCGATGCGAACGCGGCG
>CAZJID010000010.1:16276-35254 GCA_964545945.1 uncultured Dehalococcoidales bacterium | reverse complement strand
TGGCGTCATCTTTCTGGGCATAATGCCAGCGCTGCCCACGGAGCAGTTCCGCCGCGTGACAAAGCTGGAGGACAGGGATCGCATGCGTGAGGCGATACTGGCAGCCATACCTAACATCTTCGATAGGCTGAAGGAAATGACCGCGAAATATAATAAGCCAGTAGTTGTCGGCTCCGAGCCCATCGCTTTCGGTGCTACCCTCGGCAGGAAGATAATCCGGTCTCTGGCCAACATGAACTGTGTGTCTTACGATATGCCGCATAAGCCCGCCACCGCCTTCGCCAGCCTGGTAAAATATGCTGAATACCTGAATCAGACTAGCTAACGCCAGGCATCCCGCAGCAGCCCACCATTGCAAGTCTATCGGCACCGCATATATAATTGCACCAACTCTACTGCCGAAAGTTTAATTATCATTGCCTTGACTATGAGCAAATTAAATAAAGCCATAATTATTATCCTGGCCGTGGCCATACTGGTCACGGCAGGCTTTATAGTCTATCTGCGCCTCACTCCGCAGTCCGTAAACAAATTCACTGAATTTTATATACTCAATGCGGAAGGTCAGGCCCGGGACTATCCCGAAGCGGTGACTGCGGGTAACCCCGTTGATATAATACTCGGTGTGGTAAACCACGAGTATGAGCCGGTCACCTATCATATATCTATTCAGATAGGCGGCGTCGAAGTCAAGGAGGTAAACGTAGGTACCCTGGCTTATCAGCAAAAATGGGAGGAGGAGGTCAATTTCACACCGCAGGACGTCGGCGATAGACAGACGGTCGACTTTATTTTATATAAAAACGGCAGTAAAGAACCTTATCTCAAGGAACCGGTCCGGCTTTATATGGATGTGGTTCCCAGACAGCTTTCGGACGGAAAATGAATTTATATGACACGATTATAATCGGCGCCGGCCCGGTTGGGAGTTACCTGGCATATAAGCTGGGACAGCTTGGTTACAGAGTGCTGGTACTCGATAAAAAATCAGGCGCAGGTCAGGATGTCTGCTGCACGGGTATCATCAGTAAGGACTGCTTTAACCTGCTGCCCGCAGATATAAACCTGTCCGGTAGGCCGGCCCGCTCGGTCAGGTTCGTGGCACCGTCGGGTAAATCACTCAAACTCTCCCGCCGCGATGAGGTAGCCTATATAGTCAACCGGGTAGCGCTGGAGCAATTGCTGGTCGAGCGTGCTGAGGTAGCCGGAGTCCATTATGCTTTCGGAAGCGAAGTTATTGACGTTGCTCATGCCGCCGGAGCCATACGTGTCACTGCGGACTGCGGAGGCCGTAAGACCCTATTTGAAGCTGAGACTGCGGTCATCGCCGCCGGGTTCGGCTCGCCGCTGCCCGCCAGGCTCGGTCTGGGCCAAATCAAAAACTATGTCATCGGTGCCCAGGCAGAGGTAGGCGTAATTGATATCGACGAGACAGAAATCTATCTTGACCGCAGGTTGTCGCCCGGTGGTTTTTCGTGGTTGGTGCCCATAGGTAATAATCTAGGACTGGTCGGTCAACTGACACACAGCGGCCATCCAAAAAGACACTTTAAAAAGCTGCTGACAACCCTCAGAACGAAGGGGAAAATATCAGCGAACGAAGTGTCCCCGGATTATCGGCTAATACCGCTTCAGCCTTTGCCCAAGACTTACTCAGATCGGCTTCTTGTAGTTGGAGAGGCAGCGGGGCAGGTCAAGCCGACTACCGGAGGCGGCATATATTATGGCCTAGTATGTGCGGATATCGCCGCCGATATCCTGCACGAGTCGCTTAAAGCCGGTGACTTTTCTGAATCATGGCTGGCCTCTTATCAAAAAAGATGGCGCGCCAGACTGGGCGGCGAGCTCAAAGCCGGTTACTGGGCACAGCGCCTTTATCGCATGCTGGGCAACCCACAGGTAGAAGGGATATATAATCTGGTCAGCCACAACGGCATGCCGCAGTTTATAGCCGGTATGGATGATTTTCCGTTCGATTGGCACAGCCGGCTTATCCGGAAAACTTTGAAGCACTTTGCTTTAAGCGTCCCTAGGCTGGCCACAAGGTTGCTGGTTAAAGGTAAAGAGGCTTCCAACTGATACAAAACAGGATGGAAAGATGAAGACAGTTTTCTTATGCGGCGGTATCGGTAAAAGGATGTTTCCGATCACCGAAGACAAATTATTACTGAAATTCATGGGCAAAACCCTGCTCCAGATGCAACTGGAAGCAGCCGGTAAGGCGGGCCTTGCTGATTTTATCATTGTCTGCAATAAATACAACATGGAACAAATAGAGAAAATAACCAGCAACACCTCGGGCAGCAAAATAAAGCTGGTTCTGCAGAAACAACCCCTCGGTATAGCTGATGCACTATCAAGTGCCGCCTCCTTTCTTGATGAAGAGATTTTGATAGTAAATCCTAACGATGTTTTTAGTGCCTCGGCTTATGCCTGTCTTCTTCAGGCGGCTAAAAAGAAATCAGCAATCTCGTATATCTTAGGCTATCAAACTAAAAACTACTTCCCAGGAGGCTACCTGGTGGTAAACGCGGACGGCGAGCTGGAACATATCGTTGAAAAGCCGAAACCAGGGGAGGAGCCGAGCCAACTGGTAAATATACTGGTTCACCTACACACCGATTCCAAAAAGCTTCTGGACCATATCGAACGGGTAAAAACGACCCGGGACGACGTTTACGAATGTGCGCTGGATAAGATGGTGAGAGACGGTCATAAAATCAACGTTATTCCCTACGATAATTTCTGGGCTCCCATTAAATATCCCTGGCATATCTTCGACGTGGTCAAATATTTTCTGGATACCAGCCAGCCGGAGATTCACCGTTCGGTCTCCATTTCACCTAAAGCGACCATCGAAGGCAAGGTGATAATGGGTGAGAATGTTCGGGTGCTGGAAAACGCGGTAATAAGAGGACCGGTCTACATTGGCGCCGGTTCTCTTATCGGTAACAACGTTCTGGTTAGAGATTACAGCCACATCGGCGTCGACTGCGTCATAGGCTACGGCACCGAGGTTAAAAGCTCCTGCATGGGCGACGGGTGCTGGGTCCATTCCAGCTACATCGGCGATTCCATAGTAGGTAAAAATTGCTTGTTTGGCGCCGGCACTGTACTGGCTAATTTTCGCTTCGACGAGAAGAGTGTTTCCGTAAATGTGGGCGACGAGGCCATCGATACCGGCCGAGATAAATTAGGAGCTATAATCGGCGACGATTGCAAGACCGGGATCAATACCAGTGTTATGCCGGGAGTAAAAATCGGCCCTAACTCCATCGTAGGTTCTCACGTCTGTCTGGCTACAGACCTGGGACCGGAAAAAATGATACTTTCCGAACCGCGTTATAGAACTCTGCCCAACCCGGTGGAACGGGCTGAAGCAAAAAGAAGAGAACTTAAAGAAAAACTGCAGAAGCTGTCAGGATAAGCATACTCCACGCTCTCCATTCCCCTCATACTGAGCTTGTCAAAGGTGAACTGATTTGACCCTGGTCACTTAATTCTACTTACTCTATGGTTCGATGGGCACGCCTGGGCGGAACCTGTTATCAACCGCGAGATGAAAAACAGGAAAAATCATAAATAGCGATTGAGTTGCATTTAATATATAGTTATGTTATACTCTCATCGTAACTTCATAGTACCTTAAAAAGTGGGGCTCGTTCCCACTTTTTTGTTGAAAGAGTATAAACTGGGAGTGGAATGCGATGAAGTCCGAGTTCATGGTGGCGTTGACCCAGCTTTCGGCAGAGAAGCATCTACCGAAAGAAGTAGTGCTGTCTGCAATAGAGACAGCGCTCGTTTCTGCGTACCGAAAAGACGCTTTTGTAGCCGGCCAGGACATCGCAGCTAAAATCAACCCCAATACCGGAGAGGTCAAGGTCTTCGTCAGGAAGACCGTCGCCGAACAAGCCGCCGATTCTTTGCACGAGATATCTATTACCGATGCTCAAAAGATAGACAGAAATGCCCAGATAGGAGACATCGTAAGCATAGAATCGACGCCGCCCAATGCCGGGCGCATTGCGGCTCAGACGGCTAGGCAGGTTATACTGCAGCGGCTGCATGAAGCAGAACACCATGCAATTTTCGAGGAGTTCACCGGCAAAGAGGGTGACATCGTTACCGGAATGGTGCAGCGTATAACTCCGGAACAGATTCATATCGACCTGGGCAAAGCTGAAGCTATACTACCGGCTGCCGAACAAGTCCATAACGAGCGCTACCGCATCGGACAAAGGATGAAATTATATGTCCTGGAAGTAACCAAGACCACCCGCGGACCTCAGATAATCGTGTCCCGCTCACATCGAAACCTGCTGCGCAGGCTTTTTGAGTTAGAAATTCCGGAGATATATGGCGGAACGATAGATATTAAATCTATTGCACGTGAGGCTGGTTACCGGAGCAAGGTGGCCGTCGCCGCCCGCCAGGACGGTGTGGACCCGGTCGGTTGCTGTGTGGGACTACGTGGTATCAGGATACAGAACGTAGTGAATGAACTACGCGGTGAGAAGATAGACGTGGTGGAGTGGTCAGACGACCCGGCGACCTTCATCGCCAATGCCTTGAGCCCGGCTCAGGTATCGAGTGTCGACCTCAACCCGGCGGAAAATACTGCCAAAGTGATTGTTCCGGACAAACATCTGTCTCTAGCTATCGGTAAAGAAGGACAAAACGCCAGACTGGCAGCAAAGCTAACCGGTTGGCGAATCGATATCAAGAGCACTACGGCGCTCGAAGTCGAAAAGGCGAGCCTCGAGCCGGAAGAAGCCGAAGCCGGCGAGGAAGCAATCGCGCAGACCGAGGAGCCAGTCACCGAGTTTGCCAGCGAGGAAGAAGCCGCCGCAGCAGCCGAAGAGGCTGAAGAGAAAATACCGGGTGAACTGGAGCCTGTGGCTGAGGAGAAAATCGAAGAGAAAGTCGGTGTGGCAGCTGATTTTGACCTGGTTCTGGCTTCGGGTGTACCCTCCTCTGCAAAATCCGCAGAGAGCCGGCAAATCAGGTTTGCCGAGGATATACTTCCGGGAAGAGCCAGTAAAGCCAAGAAGAAGAAAAGCGGTAAAAAAGAGTCCGACCAACCGGAAAGCAAGAGCCGGCCTAAGAAGGGTCGTCAAAAACGGCTGGATTACGAAGAGGAATTTGAAGAGTAATCCGGGGAAACAAAGCCACCGTCAGAAGCATGTACCTGAACGCAGTTGCATTGCCTGCCGGGAGAAAAAGGCTAAAAAGGAATTAATACGACTCGTCGGCGGAGGGGACACAGTACGAATAGACCTTAAAGGCAAAGATACAGGTCGGGGCGCCTATCTATGTCCCTTACGTGATTGCTGGGAAGCGGGACTGAAAGGGAACCGGCTGGAGCACGTGTTAAAGGTTAAGTTGACTTTGGAAAATCGCCAGGTGCTGGTAGAATATGGCAGAAACCTACCCGAAAGAGAGAGCAAGGCTTGACTAGTAAGAAGCAGGAATCGATAACGGCGCAGGAAGAAGATGGCCAGGATACAGCCAGCGTCTTAAAGTCACAGCGTCATATTACCCTCCCGCAAACCATCACGGTAAAACAGCTTGCCGACCTTCTGAAGGTCAGCGCCGTCGAAGTTATCAAGCAGCTTATGAGAAACGGCGTCATGGCCAATATCAATCAAGCTGTGGACTATGATACCGCGGCGTTGGTGGTCTCTCATTTCGGATACGAAGCCAAAAAACAACCGATGCTGACACATATAAAGCGGCCGGTATCGGCAAGCGGTGGAAAACTTCACCCGAGGCCTCCCGTAATCACCATTATGGGGCATGTAGACCACGGTAAGACCAGCCTGCTGGATGCCATCCGGCAGAGCAACGTAATCGCCACCGAAGCCGGAGCCATCACTCAACATATAGGTGCTTATCAGGTGGAGGTAGACTCGAGAAAAATCACCTTCCTTGATACACCGGGGCATGAGGCATTTACGGCTATGAGGGCCAGAGGCACCCAGGTTACCGATATAGCCGTACTGGTGGTAGCTGCCGATGACGGGGTTATGCCCCAGACGGTAGAAGCCATAGACCACGCACGGGCTGCTAACGTGCCTATAGTGGTTGCCCTCAATAAGATAGACAAACCAGATGCCAATCCCGAGAAAGTTAAAAGGCAGCTTTCGGATTTAGGCTTGGTTATTGAAGAATGGGGGGGGGATGTCATCTGTGTGCCGATATCCGCCAAGAAAAAACAGGGTATAGATGAGCTTCTGGAAAACCTGCTTCTTGTTGCTGACATCCTGGAGCTGAAAGCCGAGCCCGACGCCCCGGCTGAAGGTGTGGTAATTGAAGCCCGTCTGGACAAGACCAGGGGTCCATTGGCTACGCTTCTGGTACAAAAAGGTACCCTCAAACTCGGTGAAAATATCGTACTCAGTAATACCTGGGGACGGGTCAAAGCAATGTTCAACGAGACCGGCAAGCAACTAAAGAAAGCTGAACCGGCCGCACCCGTAGGAGTCCTGGGATTGAACGCTGTCCCTTTAGCTGGAGACACGTTCAGAGTTGTTAACAATGAGCGTGAAGCCAGAACGATTCTGGAAAAGCAAAAAGAGTCACAGCAGGTAGTATCGACTCGCGCCAGGCCGCTAGGGCTCAGTGACCTGTCAACTCAAATCAGCACTGGCCAGATCAAGGAACTGAACATCATCCTTAAAACGGATGTCCAGGGCAGCATAGAGCCAATTAAAGATTCCCTTGAGCACCTGGGCGATGAGAAGGTTAAGGTCAGAATCATACATTACGGCAGCGGTGGTATTACCGAAGGCGATGTGCTTTTAGCACTGGCTTCTAAAGCAATAATCGTCGGCTTTAACAGCCGTCCTGAACCCGGGGCACAAAAACTCGCTGAAACAGAAGGAATAAGCATCCGGTATTACAGCGTGATTTATGAGCTGATTCAAGATGTAGAAAAAGCGCTCAAAGGCATGCTGGAACCAACCTATACGGAGGTCGTTGAAGGTCAAGCCGAGGTGATAGCCGTTTTTGAATCAGGCAAAAAGAACAGAATAGCAGGAGTCTCAGTTAAAGAAGGCAAGATAAGACGGGATGCTTTGGCCCGTTTAATACGTAGAGGCGAACCCATTCACGAGTCTCGCATAAGCAGCTTGAAGCGTTTCAAGGACGATGTTAAAGAAGTAGCTACGGGATTCGAGTGCGGGCTTAGATTAGAGGGCTTCGCAGACTTCCAGGTTGGCGATATTGTTCAAACCTACCGGCAGGAAATAGTAAGCTAAATCGGCTTATCTCCTCTTCTCAACCTAGATTCTCCCCAGTTATAAAAGCCTGAATATAAGCCGGAAGGAATGTTAACATGACACGACGGATAGAAAGGCTAAACAGCATAATTCAACAAGAAATCAGCCAGTTGCTCAGGGAGCAGGTTAATGACCCCAGGCTTAACAGCCTGATTTCAATAACCAAGGTTTCGACGTCTCCGGACTTGAGGCATACCAAAATCTTCGTCAGCAGCTTTGGAGATAAAGCAGACAAGGAAGAGATACTGAAGGGTTTCCAAGCAGCTTCAGGTTTTTTGCGCCGCCAGCTGGCTACCCGTCTCCAACTGAAATACATGCCCGACCTGAGTTTCCAGTTTGATGACTCTATAGAACGTGCCGCTAAGGTACTGCGGTTAATAGATGAGGTCTCTTTAGAAGACACTGAAAACGAAAATGGGCATTGATGGAATACTCAACGTAAACAAGCCGGAAGGCAAGACCTCTTTTAACGTAGTTGCCAGGCTTAAACGCCTTACCTCTGAGAAACACGTTGGACATGCCGGCACTTTAGACCCCATAGCTACCGGTGTACTGCCGGTTTGTTTCGGCCAGGCAACCCGTGTCACCGAATACCTGACCCGTACCAGCAAAACGTATTTCGCGCAAATTGAGCTGGGTATTACCACGGATACGTTTGACAGGGAGGGGAAGATTCTCGAACGCAGCGACCCTAGTGCAATAACATTGACCCGGCTGGAAGAGGTACTTGCATCTTTTACCGGGCTTATCGACCAGGTACCGCCGGCATTCAGTGCCCTGAAACAACAGGGGCGTCGGTGTTATGAGCTGGCTCGTGCCGGAGTGCCTCTCC
This sequence comes from uncultured Dehalococcoidales bacterium, assembly GCA_964545945.1. Taxonomy (GTDB): domain Bacteria; phylum Chloroflexota; class Dehalococcoidia; order GIF9; family UBA5629; genus 9FT-COMBO-48-23. The sequence goes on along the minus strand of CAZJID010000010.1, from coordinate 27,142 downwards.
ACCTGAAACCGAGGCGGGTCGAAATCACAAGACTTGTGCTTGTCGACTTCCGGTTACCCATTGTAGAAATTGAAGTAGGCTGCGCTAAAGGTACCTATATACGCTCTCTAGCGAACGACATAGGCAAATACCTGGGCTGCGGCGCTCATCTCAGAAATCTGAATCGTGTCCGATATGGCCCGTTTTCTGTCGAAGACGCCTTATCTCCGGAAGAGATTGAAGACGCCTTCCATAGAGATGACTGGAAAAAACTAATTTATCCCGTAGATAGCCCGCTTCGGGACTGGAAAGCCATCGTTGTCGGCAAGAACAATGAAACCGACATCAAAACCGGCCGCCCGCTGCCCGTGAAAGAAAACGATGAGGTCCCTGGAGAATACTGTAGAGCCTATGACCTGGACGGTAATTTCCTGGCAGTGATGCGCTTTGTCCCCGAAAAGCGGCAATGGCACCCGGAAAAGGTATTCTCACTATCATAACTCTCACGGCAAAAATCAGAGGCCTTGACAGTCCATATTATAATAGATAAGATTTAGCTTTGGTGAAAGGAGGTGACATACATAGCGAAGTCTCTCCGTCAGATGCCGGAAAAAGGCGAAATAAGCCGAGGAATCTAGCTCTGAATAGTAGGAAACCGGCAACATGCGGAACTTGCGCATCTTGCGGAAGTAAGGTCTTTCGAATAGGGAAGGCTAGTAAAGTATATTCAGCAAGGGCTTAAAGGAGCTTTTTTACTCTTTCGATAAGTAGAAGTGGGTTGTGGTCGATAATCTGCCGGCGTTGCTGCTGATTTATTTTCGATTGACCGAGGATGGACTCAACTAGGGCAGGCGTCAACAGGTCATGTTCACTGTGGGCGTCGGAGTTAACCAGAAGTCTTGCTTTTGCCTTTTGACTAATCGAAGCAACATGGGAATTCGTGGCAGAATGGCCCTTCCGGCTTGTGAGTTCGACAAATATATTATTTCGGGCAGCAAGAGAGGCTTCCTCAATCGTCAATAAGCCAGGATGAGCCAGAATATCGACATACGGAGATTGTACAGCGGCTAAGTTGGTACCTTTTTCTACCGGCTCTACAGAAGACTCGCCGTGTACAATCACCAGACAGGCTCCCAGTTCTTTAGCTCTCTTAGCTACATCGGAGATTGCTGGCGGCGGAACGTGAGTAATCTCAACGCCCGGAATGGCCAGAATATCCCAGTGAGCCCTGGCTAAAGCGCAATCTTCACTGACTTCTTTTATTAGCCTGGTAAGTGAACCGACAGCCACGTGATCGGTAATGCCAATAGTGGAGTAACCCTGAACAACAGCACGACGTATTAACTCAACAGTTGATAGAACGCCATCGCTATGAAAGGTATGAGTATGGAAATCACAAAGCACGTTTTAAAAATACCATAAATATATTGTCTTAAACAAGAGGGTCGGTTATAATCAACTGATTAATATGACAAAAAAGATTTTACAAATAGACGAAATCGTAATTCCCCTTGATGGGTCCAAAGAAGCTGAAAGTGTACTTCCTTACGCTAGAGATTTAGCTCCTAAATTCAGTTCCCGGGTGCACATTTTGGGCGTAGGCATCGGCAGAAAGGCGCGCCGCGTCAACCGTCTCCTTGAGGATTACATAGATCGAATCGCAAATGAGCTTCGTTCCCAAAACGTCAAAGTCGAACCTGTAATCCGTTACGGAATAGCAGCCGATAAGATTCTCGACTATAGCGCAGAAATAGAAGTTGATTTAATTATTATGGCCACACATGGTCGAAGCGGCATCACCCGGTGGTGGATGGGCAGTGTAGCTGAGAAGGTGATTAGCGAAGCCACCGCCCCGGTCTTGCTGGTCCAAAGCAAACGACGTAGAGCTACGGCTGCTGCGGACAAACCGGCTTCCATTCATAAAATACTGGCCCCTTTGGACGGCTCGGACGTCGGTGAGTCAGCTCTACCCTATGCCGAAGCGCTGGCCGCTAGCTCTAAGGCCACGGTCAACGTGGTCCAGGTGGTATCGCCGCCCGGAACGGTGGAGGCCAATTTGCTAGGCGGTCCCGACTGGAGAAAGTTTGTTAATGCCATGCGTGATGCCGGCGAAAATTACCTGAAAAGCATAGCTGAAAGATTCAAAAGCAAGGACGTTAAAGTCACATACGAGGTTCTAACTGGTGACCCCGCTGACAAAATAATAGAATATGCCGCGGATAAAGGGGTAGGCTTAATAGCCATGTCCACTCACGGCCGGACAGGTCTGGCTAGGTGGGTGCTGGGCAGCGTTGCCGATAAAGTTTTACATGGAGCCAGGATACCTGTGTTACTGGTCAGGTCCCCCAAAATGGTCATGGTCAAACCGCGAGGTTAATTGACAGTTCCATATTTGGGCACCAACCTAAAATGGAAGAGAGGAAAGATTCGATGCAGAAAATAAATGTGGCCATAATAGGCGTCGGGAATTGTGCATCTTCGCTTGTTCAGGGCGTCCATTATTATAGAAAAGCCAAAGAGGGTGAATCAGTACCCGGGCTGATGCATATAAATCTCGGCGGCTACCACATAAATCATATCAACTTTGTGGCTGCTTTCGATATAGATAAAAACAAAGTAGGTAAGGACCTGTCGGAGGCCATATATACGAAGCCCAACAATACATTTAAGTTTTGTGAAGTACCGAGCACGGGAGTTAAAGTAGCTCGAGGTATGACCCACGACGGATTAGGTAAATATTTATCTCAAATAATAACCAAGTCATCAGGCGCCACCGCCGATATAGTGGGTATACTTAAAGAGACGAAGACAAACGTCGTGGTTAACTATCTACCGGTGGGAAGCGAAGAGGCGACAAAGTGGTATATAGAACAGGTACTGGCCGCAGGCTGCGGCTTTGTTAACTGTATTCCCGTTTTCATAGCCCGTGAACCTTACTGGTATAAAAGGTTTGCCGATGTAGGACTACCGGTTATAGGTGACGATATCAAATCTCAGGTCGGGGCAACAATCACGCACCGCGTATTGACCAGATTGTTTCGTGACCGTGGGGTCAAACTTGAAAGAACTTATCAGCTTAATTTCGGCGGCAATACCGATTTCTACAATATGCTGGAACGCGAACGCCTGGAGTCGAAGAAAATTTCCAAAACTAATGCTGTTACCTCCCAGTTGGACTATGAAATCGCTAAGGAAAACATTTATGTCGGTCCCAGTGATTATGTGCCGTGGCTGCTTGACCGTAAATTCTGCTACATAAAAATGGAAGGACGCACCTTCGGCGATGTGCCACTCAATATAGAGCTAAAGATGGAGGTATGGGATAGCCCTAATTCCGCAGGTGTTGTCATCGACGCTATCAGGTGCTGCAAATTGGCGTTAGATAGAGGTTTAAGCGGAACCATAGTAGCTCCCTCCTCGTACTTCATGAAATCGCCACCCATACAATACTCTGACGATGAAGCTCACAGGCGCGTCGAGAACTATATAGCTGGTAAGGAGCAACAAACTCCGATTTGTCTCCCGGAGATAGCCGGTGACAATATGAAGGAAAGCGGGACCAAAAAATAAAGGCTATCAATCCGGAGAGATAAGGCGATAAGAGCGTTGAAAATCGGACTGGTCTCGCCATATGATTATGCCTTTCCGGGTGGGGTTGTCAATCACATCGCTTATCTGGCTCATTACTTGATACAAGCAGGGCACTCCGTAAAAATTATCGCCCCCTGCACCAAAAAGGGCACCCGCTACTTCGAAGAAGAGGTTATACCGGTGGGAAGGCCGTTGCCGATACCATACGCCGGAGCCGTAGCCCGAGTTGCAGTATCACCCTTACTACCAATTCAGCTGGATGAAATTCTGTCTCAGGGGAAATTCGATATCTTGCATCTACACGAGCCATTTGCACCTATGCATTCCATTTGCGCGCTGCTCAAATCGGACACGGTAAATGTCGGCACCTTCCACGCCTGTCATTCTAAACCAAGAGTATACTGGCTGGGAAAGGCGGTTTTCCAGAGGTGGGTTAAAAAACTGCAGGGTAAAATCGCCGTCTCTAAACCGGCGCTGGAATACGTAAGCCGCCACGTGCCCGGCGAATATCGCATTATTCCGAACGGCATAGATACCGAGCATTTCCACGTCAATGGTCCCGGGCGAGAGGAATTCGCTGATGGAAAAATAAACATCCTCTTTGTCGGTCGATTGGAAAGGCGAAAGGGCCTTGCGTATCTTCTCAATGCCTGCGCTGCCGTCAAGCGCAGCTTCCCCAACTTCCGCCTCATAGTGGTGGGCCCGGGTACGGTGTTGCGCCAGAGATACAGACAAATAGTTGATGACATGAGTCTTAAAAATCACGTTGTGTTCACCGGTTATGTGTCCAGTGCTGAATTACCATCGTATTATCGGAGCGCCGATATTTTTTGCGCCCCGGCCACCGGCGGCGAAAGCTTCGGTATAGTATTGCTTGAAGCCATGGCATGTGGAAAGCCGGTAGTTGCCACCAATATTGAAGGCTATGCCAGCGTGTTAACCAACAATGAAGAGGGGCTGCTGGTACCGCCAAAGGATGAAAAGTCCCTGGCCAACGCCTTGCTGAAACTACTTGACCAGAAACAATTACGTTTATCTATGGGGAATAAAGGGTTATTCAAAGCCGAGAAATACAGCTGGCAAAATATTACAGGACAGGTTTTGAATTACTACAACCTCTTACTTAGCTAAAGCACACAGAGGAACCTACTTCTATGAATCTGGCTGAGTTACGTAGAATCGCTGGTCGATGGATTACTGGGCCGTTGACAACCATCCTGATTAAAAGCCGGCTCAAACCCAACACTTTGACATGGTGCGCCCTAGTCATCAGTTTAATAGCTGCCGCAACGATTGCCACCGGTCATCCGATAATCGGCGGCTTCCTGGTTCTCTTCTCGGGCTTGTTCGACATACTGGACGGTGCACTGGCTCGCTCGACTAACCAGGCCACCCGTTTCGGCGCTCTTCTGGATTCAACCTTCGACCGGATTTCGGATGCTGCAATTCTTCTGGGAATTTTGTGGTTATATATAGGTGACGGTAACGTAACTATAGTCTTACTCATTTTCCTGGCTTTGATCGTTTCGTTGCTCACCAGTTACGTGCGCGCCAGAGCCGAAGGGCTCAATATAAATTGTCCCGTCGGGTTGTTTACCCGGACGGAGAGAGTTATAATACTGGCGCTTGGGCTGCTCTTCAGCCCTTTGTACAAATTTAGCATTCTCATCGCATTGCTGCTTCTGGTGGTGCTGGGTTTTGTCACCGTGGTACAACGGCTGGTATGGGTTTGGCAGCAAACAAAACTCAATAAATAAATATAGTAAGCCGGATCACTGTGAGCGATAAGTTGTTTGAATGGAGTCTAACCGCCCTGAGTATAACAGCCATATTGTGGATGTTGCTCGGTAGTATCTTTGGTATACTTGAAGTTGCCTGGGTAATTATTATCGGCCTGCTGGTCTGGGTAGTCGGCGGCGGTGCCTTACTTTACACCTGGGGTAAAAACTACATGTCTCGAGTTTAAGATAGAGGCTGTCTATTAGTACGCAGGATTCCTCAAACTTTCACAGGCAAATAAAAAAATTATGTCAGTAGTAGCGATTATTGGCGCCCAATGGGGAGATGAGGGCAAAGGTAAAATAGTCGACCTCTTGTCTGAGAAGGCAAAGGCAGTAGTGCGCTATTCGGGAGGCGACAACGCCGGACATACCGTAATCAATCCCAGCGGCGAATTTAAACTTCACCTTATTCCATCCGGTATTTTCCACAAGGGAGCAGCGTGCATAATCGGGAACGGCGTGGCTGTTAATCCGGCCGTACTCCTGGACGAAATTGATAATCTAAATAAGCACGGCGTAGATACCGGAAATCTGTTCATCAGCGATCGCGCGCACCTGATAATGCCATATCACACCCTCTTCGATGGTCTCGAAGAGGAACGGCGAGGCCAGGGAGCTATCGGCACCACTCGCAAAGGAATAGGTCCTGTTTTTGCCGATAAGATAGCACGGCTTGGAATCCGAGCTTGCGACCTGCTTAATAGAAACAACTTCCGAGCCCGGCTCAGCCAGGTTCTCGAAACCAAAAATGCCATTTTGACCAAAATATACGGCGTATCACCCTTATCCCTAGAAGAGATATACAACCAGTATTGCACTTACTCAGACCGGCTGGCTCCGTTTATTCGAGACACGGAACCCATACTCCAGAAAATAATATCCACCAAACAACCGATCATACTGGAAGGTGCCCAGGGTACGATGCTCGACCCCGACTTCGGAACCTATCCATATGTAACCTCGTCTTCACCGATTGCATCTGGCAGTTGCACGGGCTCCGGAATCAATATCAAGCAGGTCGACCACATCATAGGTGTTTTTAAAGCTTATACTACCAGGGTCGGCGGTGGGCCTATGCCGACAGAGCTCCTGGATAAAATCGGTGAATTCATTAGAGAACGGGCCAACGAGTACGGTGCCACCACAGGCAGACCTCGGCGCTGCGGTTGGTTCGATGCCGTGGCCGGGCGCTACAGCACTCAAATAAACGGCTTCACCGGTATAGCTCTTACACGCCTGGACGTCCTGGATGTACTCGACTCGATTAAGATATGCACCGGTTATGAAATAAACGGAAAAGTTACCAAGGACTTCCCCAGCGACATCGATACACTCGGTAAATGTAAACCCGTATACGAAGAATTACCAGGTTGGCAGGTCCCGATAAGCGATATGCGTCAATACAAGCAACTCCCCTCCCAGGCTCGCCAATATATCCGCAGACTCGAAGAACTCCTCTCCTGTCCCGTCAGTATTGTCTCCGTCGGCGCCAATCGAGAGCAGTCGATATTTGCCAAACAGGTTATATAAAGCATCCAAGTCAAATCTACGCTAAGAGGGTACAATATTTATGCCTAAAATACGTAAAACCTGGCGGCAGAAGCTAGAAGAAGAACATCCCGCCCACGGAAAAATAGTTGAGATTCCGCAAAAAATGCAAAAAAGATTCGGAATCGGGAAAATGCTTATCGCCAGACCATTGGATGTAGATGCATTGATACGCAAAGTCCAAAAGGGAAAGCTCGTTACTGTGAGTCAAATAATGGGGAAATTAGCCAAAGACGCACACGCCAGTTGTGCCTGCCCTATGACAACCGGAATTTTTCTTCGCATTGTTGCCGAGGTTGCAGAGGAGGATATAAGAAACGGGAAAAAAGACGTAACTCCTTACTGGCGGGTGGTCAAGGCGGATGGCAGCTTAAACGAACGATTTCCGGGCGGAGCCAAGGCTCAATCTACGCGTCTTCAAGAAGAGGGGCACAACATCGACTCTAGTCGAGGCAAAAAGCCACCCCGGGTGCTAAATCTCGAAGGGGCCCTGCAGGCTCTGTAATTACTGACCTGACTTAGGGTTTGCCGCTGACGACCGGCAAGTCTATTTTGTAATTCTTTAAAGTCTGCTCTATGACAGCCCTAGATTTCTCATCCGGTTCTGTTAGAGGCAGGCGTGTCTTGCCTACCGCAAAACCCGCGTGATTCAAAGCGTACTTTACAGGTATCGGATTAGCGACAACAAACATGGCGTTTACCAGAGGTAACAAATTTCGATGGGCCGCTGCCGCGTCCGCTACTTTACCCCGGACGTAATCATCTATCATCTGCCTAAACTGAAGTCCAACCAGATGTGAAATTACGCTAATAACCCCGTAACCACCCAGGCATAATATTGGAAAGGTATCGCTATCGTTACCGCTGTACACGAGAAAACCTTTTCTCGACCCCTGTATTATTTTGGCTATCTGGTCCAGGTTGGCGCTGGCTTCCTTAACCCCGACGATGTTATCGATCTGGCTAAGCTTTATGCAGGTCTCGGCAGACAGGCTGGTAACGGTACGCGAGGGCACATTATACATTATACAAGGCAAACCGGTCGCGCCGGCAATTGCCTTGAAATGCTCGTATAAACCGTCCTGAGTAGGACGATTGTAGTAAGGTACCACCAAAAGACATCCATCGACTCCGGTTTTCTCCGCTTCTTTAGTTAATTCAATACTTTCAGCCGTGGCGTAATTGCCGGTGCCGGCTATAACCGTCCCACGGTCGCCTAGAGTGGCCTTTACTTCAGAAAAAAGGCGCAGCTTTTCGTCTTGCGTCAGCGTTGGACTCTCCCCCGTTGTGCCCGATACCACAACCCCATCGCTTCCCGAATCGAGCAAAGCCTTTGCCAGCTCTTTAGCCCGGGCATAGTCAACTTCCCCCATGGCATCAAACGGGGTAACCATTGCTGTCAACAATCGACCGAACGTCTTCATCGCCCGCCTCCTTCCAGAGGATTACTTACTCGTCTTGACCCAGTCACGTCGTGCTGCTTCCTCGGCAATCTGTATTGCATTAAGGGCCGCACCCTTACGCAAATTGTCACTGACCACCCACATCACCAGGCCCCTGGGATGAGATGAGTCGGAGCGTATACGTCCCACATAAACATCGTCCGAGCCTGCTGCCAGCCAGGGCATGGGATAAAGGCTTACGCTGGGGTCATCAAGCACCTTGACACCCGGAGCCCTCGCTAATATCTGTCTGGCTTCTTCAGGGCTCATCGGGTCGGTAAACTCTATGTTTACCGCTTCGCTATGCCCAATGAAAACAGGCACTCTGACGCAGGTTGCGGAGATCGCCATATCGGCAGTATGCATTATCTTACGAGTTTCCTCAACTATCTTTAATTCTTCTTTGGTATAGCCGCTATCAAGAAAAACGTTTATCTCAGGTAATAAATTAAAGCCTATCTGGTGAGGATAGACGTGAGGAACCACATTCTGCCCCTCCAATACCAGTTTGGCCTGCGTAGTCAATTCCTCCATTGCGGCAGCACCGGTACCAGAGACGGATTGATAAGTGGAAACAACAATACGCTTTATAGGATTTACCTTGTGGAGAGGATATATAGCCACCACCAGTTGAATAGTCGAGCAATTGGGATTAGCGATTATGCCCTCATGTAACTTGATGTCGTCTGGATTTATTTCTGGCACCACCAGAGGCACCTTAGGTTCCATCCTGAAAGCGGCGCTGTTGTCAACGACCAGAGTACCAGACTTGGCAGCGATAGGTGAAAAATATCGGCTAATCTCGGACCCTGCTGAAAAAAGTGCAATATCGATATTCTGAAAAGACTCTGGGCTTGTCTCCCTGACCTCTACTTCTTGATGGCCGACATAAAGCCTCTTACCTGCGGACCGGTCGGAGGCATAGAGATTTACCGATGCTACGGGGAAATTGCGCTGCTGCAGCACCTTTATGAATTCCTGCCCCACCATTCCGGTGGCTCCGACTATAGCCACATGATACGATTTCATTATCTCTCCCTTAAATTAAGCAGGGTATCCAGTCCGTAGACCAATCCTTTCCGATGTACCACCTCTTTAACTGCCATGATGATGCCCGGCACATAACACTCCCGTCCTATAGTATCATGGCGAAAACTCAGCGTTTGTCCCTGTCCACCAAATACAACCTCCTGACTGGCAACAAATCCAGGTAATCTTACGCTATGGATTGCCACACCGTCAATCTCCCCACCACGAGTGCCACCCAGCGTCTCTTTTTTTGTTTTTGAATAAAGGAATGGCTTGCCTCGGGACTGCAGCATAGCCTTTGCGGTAGCCAGTGCCGTACCCGATGGCGCATCTACTTTTTCATGATGATGCATCTCAATTATATCAACGTAATCAAAGAACTTAGCCGCAGCTTTAGCCGCATTTAAAAGCACTGCTGCGCCGATAGTAAAGTTAGGAGCTACCACGGCACCTACCTTATTGGCTTCAGATAACTGAGCAATCTCTTTGAGATTATCTTCCGAAAGTCCAGATGTGCCTATGACAACGTTAACGCCATGTTTAAGGGCAAGACGTGCTGCCGATATTGCCGCCTCGGCAATTGTGAAATCAAGCAGCACCTTCGGATTTTTGGCTTCAATGAGAGAATTCAGCTCAGTAGAAAGAGGTACCTTCTTCGAACCATCAGGTAACGTCAGTTGGTCTTGAGTAGCTTTAATATCAACAGCACCAACCAGCTCCAGTTCGGGGTCACGACTTATGGCGGCCACCACCTCTCTACCCATTCTGCCTAGGGCACCGTGTACTAATATTGTTATGGGTTCCATTTCCCACCCCCCGATTTTGGATTAAAGTACAGGCTTAACGCCATTTAGGAGTATGGCGTCGGTTGTCCTTGCTATCGCGCTGATTGCTTCCGGGCCGATACTTCTGTTGTCTTGAAGGGGGACGACGTGTATCAGAAGATTCGGCCGCAACGCCTGTTCGAGCTGCCGGCTTATCTGAAAAGACTGCGCGCCGCGACAGGTTTATCCTTCCCAGATGGTCGATTTCGATAACTTTGACCATAATCTCGTCACCAACCTTCACCACATCCTCAACCTTGGCAACGTGATAGTCCTCCAGCTCACTGATATGAACCAGCCCTTCCTTCCCCGGTAAAATCTCGACGAACGCTCCGAAGTTGGTCAAACGTGTTACCTTTCCCGTATAAATTCCACCGACCTCTACTTCCCTAGTCAAGCTCTCTATTTTTTCGATTGCTCTATCAGCCGCTTCCTGGCTGGGCGAACCGATGATGACCGTTCCATCGTTCTCAACATCGATGGTTACCTTGGTCTCCTCGGTTATGGACCGTATGGTCTTCCCGCCCGGGCCGATTACTGCGCCAATCTTGCTCGGGTCAATCGTCATCTTATACATTCTAGGTGCATAAGGACTGAGCTCAGGACGGCTGGCGCTTATAATCTGTCTCAGTTTTTCCAGCAGCTCGGTATGCGCTTCGCGCGCCTGCATTA
>CAZJID010000010.1:10494-16176 GCA_964545945.1 uncultured Dehalococcoidales bacterium | reverse complement strand
ATAATCTGTCTCAGTTTTTCCAGCAGCTCGGTATGCGCTTCGCGCGCCTGCATTATAGCCTCGGCCAGAATATCGTAATTTATTCCTTTAAGTTTAATGTCCAGCTGAAGAGCAGTAATCCCTTTTTCAGTACCCGCCACTTTGAAATCCATATCACCATAGGCGTCTTCCATACCCTCGATATCGGTCAGTACGACATGGTCATTATCGCCCGTAACCAGTCCCATGGCTATACCAACCACTGGAGCTTTAATCGGTACTCCCGCATCCATCAAAGCCAGGGTGGAGCTGCAGACACTGGCCATAGAGGTGCTGCCGTTAGAGCTGAGCACTTCCGATACCAGGCGAATAGTGTAAGAGAACTCATCTACAGAAGGTATCACCGGCGTCAGAGATCTTTCGGCCAGAGCACCGTGTCCTATCTCACGCCGGCCGGGTGACCCCAAACGCTTTACCTCACCGGTTGAATAAGGAGGAAAGTTATAATGGTGCATGAAGCGTTTTGTCTCTTCCAGCCCCAGGCCATCAATCAATTGCTCTTGACGAAGAGAACCCAGAGTGGTAATGGTGAGTACCTGAGTCAGTCCTCTGTTAAACAAGCCAGAGCCATGCGTACGGGGCAGGAACCCTACCTCACCACTTATTTGCCTTATCTCCTTTGGCTGACGGCCGTTAAGATGCAGCCTCTTTTCCAATATATAGCTTCTAGCTGCCTTCTTAATCTGGTTTTCCAGCGCGGAATTAATATCAGATTCCAGGTACGTCTCTTTATACTTCTCCAATGCTTCATGCTTTATCGCTTCAATCTTCTTATCCCGTTCCGTCCGTTCCACTAACCCCACCGCCTCGCTCAGTCTGCTTCCGAACTCGGAGGACAGTATGTTCGGCAAATCATCCATCGTCTCGGAGGCTTCCTTCACCTCCCTCTTGGGTTTACCGTAAGACTGCTGCAAACTATCCTGGAGCCTAATAATATCCTGGTTAGCCTGATGGCCGAACCTGATACCCTCCACGACTATCTCCTCGGGAACTTCCTTGGCGCCGGCTTCCACCATGACTATAGCTTCCCTGGTGCTGACGACGACGAGGTCCAACAGACTGTCAGCCAATCGAGGTAACGTAGGATTCAGAACGAGCTCACCGTCCAGATAGCCAACGCGAACTGCAGCGACGGGGCCGTAAAAGGGGATGGAGGAAATGGCCATCACCGCAGAAGCTCCATTGACCGCAAGTATATCGGGGTCATTCTCCTGGTCGGTGGACAGGACGGTTACCACAATCTGGACATCATTACGCAGGTTTTTATTGAAAAGCGGACGCAGACTGCGGTCGGTCAGCCTTCCGGCAAGCGTAGCCTCCTCGCTGGGTCTCCCCTCTCTCCTGATGAAACTGCCGGGAATCTTACCTACGGCATAATGCCGTTCTTCGTAGTCCACCGTCAGGTGGACGAAATCGCCATCCCCACGGGGCTCATCGCTCATGCAAACGGTAACTAAGACTACGGTATCGCCATAGCGAACGGTAACGGCGCTTTCAGCTTGTACCGCCAGCTTGCCCGTAGCTATTGTCAGGCATCTACCCCCAATTTCTCCCTGGACAGACTCAGACATAATTTACCCGTGTAACTACCAGTTTATTTCCTCAGGCCTAACCTGGAAATTAAACTGCGGTAGTTCTTAATATCTTTCTTTGAAGCGTAGGCGAGCAACCGCCTCCGTTGTCCTATGAGCTTCAAAAGCCCGCGACGGGTGTGTTGGTCATGAGGATGTGCCTTCAAATGTTCAGAGAGTTGATTTATCCTCTCCGTAAGCAACGCTACCTGGACTTCAGTGGAGCCGGTATCACCATCATGGACCTTGAAGTCCGAAATGACAGCGCCTTTCTTTTCCTTATCCAAATTTATACTCCTTTACACGTTTGCAAAGCACAATTATAACACAGCATTACAATATATGCACAATTGATTATGCTGAACATTTTTCTCGGAATTCAACAATATAAACACGATTGACACAAACTCTTTACTGATAAAGGAGACTGGCTTCGTAACTTTAGCAATCTGCGTGTTATGGGGTATAATTACGGCATGACTTCCCAGGTTTTTTACCGCAAATGGCGTCCTCAAAACCTATCGGAAGTAGTGGGGCAAGAGCACGTTACCCAGACACTCCGTCATGCTGTAGCCGGTAGTCGATTGGCCCATGCCTATCTTTTCTGCGGGCCCAGAGGCACCGGTAAGACCAGCACCGGGCGCATACTGGCTAAAGCTATAAATTGTCTGAATCCCGAACAGGGCGAACCATGCAATGACTGTGCCCTGTGTAAAGCAATCAATGAAGCCAGTGCTCCCGATATCATTGAAATAGACGCCGCCAGCAACCGGGGCATCGATGAAATTCGCGACCTGAGAGAAAAGGTCAATTATGCTCCAAACATAGCCCGCTATAAAGTCTACATCATAGACGAAGTCCACATGATAACCAAGGAAGCGTCAAATGCGTTTCTGAAGACATTGGAGGAGCCGCCTCCCCACGCTATATTTATTCTGGCTACCACCGAGCCACACAAGGTTCTGGCAACCATAATGTCGCGCTGCCAGAGATTCGATTTCCACCGACTATCCCAATCATCGGTTATCTCCAAGCTGGACCTTATCTGCGAAAAAGAGGGTATAAAGATTGTGCCTGAAGCTCTTAGGCTCATAGCCAAAATCTCTACAGGTAGCCTCCGCGATTCAGAGAATTTATTGGAACAACTGGTTACATACTACGGACATGAGATTAACCTGAATCAGGTAAAGGAGATGCTGGGGATCAGCGGAGACATGCGGATTAGAGAACTGGCCCGACATATCGTCAATAAAGATATCACCGCCGGGCTAAAGACTATCAATAGCGTCGCCGGAGACGGGCTCGATCTCCGCCAGTTTAATCGCGAACTGGTGGACTATTTGAGAGAATTGCTCCTGGTCAAGTCCGGCTCGGAAGAAGTCGTAGACGTTACCAGTGACGATTTAGTGGAGATAAAAGAGCTGGCAGCCGGCGCCAGTCTGGATTATCTGTTGATAGCAGTCAAACGCTTCGGTGAGATAGACCTTCGCCTGGACAACTATTCATCGCTGCCTTTGGAATTGGCTCTCGTTGACTGCATGTTAACCACCGGAGCTAAGGAGCCGGTCAAAACCAAACAACCCGAGCTCGAAGAGAAGGCAGCTATCCGAACCACCAAAGCAACCAGACCGTTTCCCAAAGCACAACCCGAGGTAAAACACGAATCTAAGTCCGAAGCTAAACTCGAAGCTAAGACCGAAGCCAAAGCGACAGCACCGGCTAAAAGTATCGAGAGCGGGGTAGAGCCAGGTGAAACCGGCAAAACTCCTGACATGCCGTCTTCTCCGGAGATGGACGAAATAAGAGAGCGCTGGAAAGACTTCGTCAATGCCATGCGTGGAGAGGGCTCGAAAGGCAACCTAGATGCCTTTTTGCGCAGCTCCTGCGAACCTATGTCCATTGAAAATAATACGCTAACACTCGGTTTTTATCATAAATTTCACAAGGAATATATAGAAGACCCCAAATACAGGCATCTGGTAGAGAAAAAGCTGCATGAAGTATTCGGCCGTTCCTATCTGGTGCGTTGCGTACTGACCACCGCTAAACCCAAGAGTAAAACGGAAGCGGAGAGCCCTCTGGTTAAAGCGGCTAAAGAAAGCTATGGTGCTACTATCGTAGGCAGAAAGCCCAGAATGGAGGATGAATGAATAAGTTTGTACTTCGCCAAGCACAGGACTTACAGGCCAAGCTGCTTAAAGCTCAGCAAGAACTGGCCGAGATGACCACTGAAGTAAGCTCCGGAGGCGGGGCTATCAATATAGTAGTGGACGGCCAGCAGAGAATACGCTCGGTGACCATATCGCCTGAAGTTATAAATGCTGAAGACATAGATATGCTGCAAGACTTGGTCATGACAGCGGTCAACGAAGCTATTCAGAAATCACAGGAACTCGCGGCCAATCACTTAAGCGGTTTAACCGGCGGACTCAAGCTTCCAGGTATGTTTTAGGAGCAAAATACTTGAGCACAGATTCGTCGTCCACCGCAGAGCCAATATCCAGGCTTATAGAACAATTTAACAAACTGCCGGGCATCGGGCCAAAGAGCGCGCAGCGGCTCACTTATTACCTGCTCCGGGCGCCTGCCGGCGAAGTTGGTGCTCTGGCCGACGCAATCATAAACTTAAAAGAAAAACTGGCTCTATGCTCAGTTTGTCTTAACATCACTGACTCCGATCCCTGCTCTATATGCCGGAATGAAGAACGGGATCATACCAAAATATGCATCGTCGAAGAGCCCATAGACATTCTGCCGCTGGAGAGGACCAAAAAATACAGTGGACTTTATCACGTGCTACACGGCGTCATCGCTCCCGGTGACGGAATAGGACCTGATGAGCTTAAAATCAAGGAGTTGTTGTCGCGCCTTAATGACGGCGTGGTGACGGAGGTGATACTAGCCACCAACCCCAACCTCGAAGGTGAAGCTACGGCCATGTATCTCCAGCGCTTGATTGCCCCGCTTGGCATCAGGATTACGCGACTGGCTCGTGGTCTACCTTACGGTGCCGACCTGGAGTATGCCGATGATGTCACCCTCAGCCGTGCCCTAGAAGGCAGGCAAGAAATGTGAATAAACGCAGGTCATGACAGCACCCAGAACTTATCAAACAGAAGCTATTATCATCAAACGAATCAAGCTGGGCGAAGCCGATAGAATCCTAACTCTTTTTACGCCCGAACTGGGCAAGCTGAAAGCTGTGGCTAAAGGGACACGACGTCCCAAAAGCAAGCTCGGCGGCCACGTAGAACTCCTCACCCACAGCCGTCTCATGCTTGCCCGAGGCCGCAACCTGGATATCATCACTCAGGCACAGACTATCGATAACTTTCTGCCCATAAAAGATGATTTGGAGCGTATTTCGCGCGGCCTGTACCTTGCAGAACTGGTTGATTCATTCACCGGTGAGCATATAGAAGACCGCCAGCTTTTCAGTTTATTGCTGGAAACGTTGAAGCAGCTAACCCAATCGCGAGACTGCGAACCCATATTACGATATTTCGAATTGAATCTTCTGGACCATCTTGGCTACCGCCCCCAGCTTCAGCATTGCACAGACTGCAATTCATCTCTAAAGCCCGACAGCAATTTCTTCAGCTCCAGACTGGGCGGTGTCATATGCCGCCAATGCGGTTTCAATGAGCCGACGGCAAGTCCAATTTCCTTGAATACTTTAAAGGTACTGCGCCTGTGGCAGAACTGCGATTTTGCATCGGCCAGGCGGGTAAAGATAAACCGGGAACTGGGCATAGAACTGGAGCAGCTGATGAGAGAGTATATCAGGTACCTATTAGAAAAACAGCTTAAATCTACGGCCTGGCTGGACAGGTTGAAAAGCGAACACACCGACAAATAGGCCTCAATTTTAATTATTCTTACGTTGACTGGTATCATTAGGCATAATTGGCACTTCTGACTAATGTTTCAACCTATTCAGTACAACTATTAAAATCATCATCGCCTTCTATATCCTCTGGGTCTACGTTTCGGCTTACGACTTAATGGATATGCAGTTACACCACCACAATGTTCACAAAGCCACTTTTGCCTTGCGGTTCTACCATAGCGA
>CAZJID010000010.1:0-10484 GCA_964545945.1 uncultured Dehalococcoidales bacterium | reverse complement strand
CATATCCCTTGAATAACAAAATGGGCAAATAGTCATTTGATATCATATCCCTTCTTAAATATACATTGCAATAAATATAATAGCATAGCGTATCCATTTTTGCAATAATTACTTTGCAATAAATTAATTTGACAAACTTTCGCATTAGTGCTATTGTGAATAAAGATATTGCGGAGAACAGATGGTATCCTTGGTCCCCTTATTAGCCATCGAGGTTAAAAATGCCTATATCTAAAAAATGGTCGAAGTTTAACAAATCAAAGGTCGGAGAGCTTCCTATGGTTCGTGGAGTATATGAACTCGCCAACCGACAGAAGAAACAAATAGACCGAGGGGGTAGTGATGCCGTAACTGGTGTTCGTGGACGGCTACTACAACGGTTGGGAGTCAAGAAGCCTCCCACTGCAAAATATTTCAGGTATCAAGCTGCTTCGTGGTTAGATAGCGGAATAGATATGGAAGCTGAACATGCAAAGAGGTTTAGGAAAAAATATAGAAGAGACCCGCGATACACGAAACGTTCTCCACGAAAGAGGGGATTTTTCTAAATAAAGTCCTAATTGCAGGACAATTAAATATGAAGGAAATTTATGATAAATAAGTTTAGGAACATAAATCTTAAAAAATTAACAAAAAAACAAAGATATATTATCAGTGGGTCTATATGCGTTTTGCTTGCTATTATATGGGTTGTTCTATTCGTAAATAAACCCGAGACCATTTTACCGCCCACCTCTAACCCAAAACCAACATTTAAAGAAGTGCAATCATTCATAAACACTGATGATACAGATACTATACCTTATGGGGAAGGATTTAATTGTTTTGATTCAGTTCTGAGAGTATGGCGCAACGCACAATGGCATGGCATAGCAGCGTACCCTATTTGCATTCTATATAAAGACCCACCCTACCATACTGTAATTGGATTCCAAACTAGTGACAACGGTGATGTTTTTTATGAAACAGAAAATGATCAGCAAATTAATCTGCAGATTGGTACATATTATGGCGATAAGAAAATTATAGGCATATATTTAATTAAAATGTCGTTAGTCCCAATCTATGATTCTCCTGAATTAAATGAAATGCCGACAATTAAATAACATCGCAAACGTTATCTCTTATATCAACGCCCACGATTGAACACTACTCAACTCCCGGCTAAAACACGATTTATCTCTGCCTTAAGCTGCGCAGCATCGAACGGCTTGATGATATAGGGCGCTTTGGTTCTGGTGAGAAAGGTCATAGTTTCTTCGGGTCGCCTGTGGGCAGGCGACGCCTAAATAAAGTAATTCGCCCTATGCTAGAATAGTAGCTTTCATAGACCAGAACGTATATAATTTCCAGCAGGAGAAGCTACATGACAATTAGACCAAAAAAAGATAAGCGCAAGGAAAAAGATTATTGCGAGTGGTGTAGCAAGGTCATTCTTGAACAGCTTGGTGCCTGGGTTCACGCGGATACCGGAAAGCCTGAATCAGATACTCCCATACGTCACACGGCCTATCCTAAGAGCCGAAAAAAGAGCAAGTAAGAAGCTATTTCTACTCGTCACCTGCCTACCGCTGACCGCTTCTCAGGCCGTCTGGGAGCAGACAGCTTCTAGACACAAAAATATCTTGCACGTTTGTCACGCGCCAGCTAAAACACGATTTATCTCTGCCTTAAGCTGCGCAGCATCGAACGGCTTGATGATATAGGGCGCTTTGGTCCTAGTGAGGAAGGTCATGGTTGACGTTCCCATTGTGTCGCCGGTCATGAAAACTACCTTATCTGCCAGCAGCGGAGATATCTGCTGAAACTGCTGATACAATTCGATGCCACTCATGCCCGGCATCTTTATATCCAAAATAATCGCCCGATAGTCTCTTTGATTAATCTCTTCCAAAGCGCCTTCCGCGCTATCAACGGCTTCAACCTCATGACCATCTTCGACCAGTATCTGGCTTACGAATTGTCTGATGACAGTCTCATCGTCAACTACCAGTATTCTGGCTTTATCTACTTTACGGCTCTCTATAACAACAGGCTCTGCCACATTCGGCTTCTTGCTATCGTTGACTATGGGCATTTCCACAACGAAAGTAGCCCCTTTGCCTAACTGACTTTCTGCCCATATCCTGCCTTTATGTTCGGTCACTATTCCATGACAGACGCTCAAGCCGAGGCCCGTGCCCTGGCCTATTCTCCTGGTAGTAAAAAACGGATTAAAAATTCTTTCCAAGTTCTCTTTGGCTATACCCAGACCGTTGTCTTTGAAAGATACCCGCAGGCTGTCGCCTGCCCTCTCTGTCTTTATTGCCAGCCTGCCACCGCCGTGGACCGATTTTACCTCTGTCTCGGCATTCATAATTAAATTGAGAAAAACCTGTTGTAGCTGACCCGGGTCGGCTACGGTCATCGGTAAATCAGGGTCGAACTGCAGTATAACCTTTACATTATTACTCTGCAGTGAATAAGCACGAAGCTCGAGCGTTGTGTTTATGATTTCATTAATATCGACGTATGTCCGCTCCGGCCTGGCCTGACGGGCAAAAACGAGCAACTTTTTAATAATCCCCGCGACACGCTGAGCACCTTCGTTGATAACCTCTATATCTCGCCTAATGTCCCCGGGAATGTCTTTTCTATCCAGCAAGAGGTGGGCATAACCGATGACTGCAGTCAGGGGATTGTTTATCTCATGGGCAACACCGGATGCTAGCTCGCCGACAGAAGCCAGCCGGCTGGAAAACTGCGCCTTTTGTTCCAGTTGCTTTCTTTCTTCTTCCGCCCTCTTGCGTTCGGTTACGTCACGGCTGATCCCCCGAAATCCAATGATCTCGCCCTCTTCATCCCGCATCGGAAAAATCGAGTCTTCGGTATATACCAGCGTTCCGTCTTTCTTGAACTGCGACGAGGCAAACAATTTACGCGGCTCTCCAGTTTTGTATATCGTATTGTAGACTTTAAATACGTGTTTGGCGTTCTCAGGTGGTATATATTCCTTGTAGCTCAAGCCCATTATCTCTTTTCGGGAGTAACCCAGTTGGCGACATAGCGCATCGCTGAAGAAGGTGAGGTTGCCCTGCAGGTCCACCTCATAGTAAGCTTCTTCCATCTCATCCAGCATTGTCCGATATCTTTCTTCCGACCGCCTCAGAGCTTCCATCATCTGCAGGCGTTCGGTGACATCGCGACTAACACCGCGGAACCCGATTATCTCACCTGCCTTATTTCTCAAGGGCAAAATAGTATCCTCGGCGAACCTCTGTGCACCGTCCTTTCTAATAGCCTGCATTGGAATGCCTTTGAGCGGCTTCCCTGTCTTGTAGACTTGACTGAATGCACTGTACACACGCTGGACATCCTTTGCCGCTGTGTAATCCTTATATCCCATACCCGTTAACTCTTCTCTGGAACGGCTTGACTTGCGAACTAGAGCCTCATTAAAAAAGGTAAGATTGCCGGCTAGGTCGACCTCATAGTAGGACTCTTCCATTTCATCCAGAACAGTCCGATATCTTTCCTCCGAGCGCCTCAAATCTTCGATCATCTGCAATCGCCCAGCTACATCACGTCCGATCCCTCTGAAGCCGGTTATATCGCCTTTATCGTTTCGTATGGGGAATACAGAGATTTCCCCAAGACCAGTAGCGCCATCTTTTCGAACGGTTGTAAGAGTAAAATCTCTGATAGGTTCTCCGGTCCGATATACTTGATTGAAGGCTTTATAAACATTTTCTATATCAATGGCCGCAGTGATATTACGGTTGTTCATACCTATCAGTTCTTCCCTCGAATATCCAAGTTGGCGACAGTTGGCATCGTTTACGAAGGTGAAATTACCAGCCAGGTCAACCTCAAAATAACCGTCCTGCATCTCTTCCAGGATGGTGCGGTACTTCTCCTCAGATTGTCTCAAGGTCTCCACTGCCTCATTGCGCCCGGTAATGTCAACCGCACTAATCAAAAACCCAGCCTGCTTACCGCCTTCCAACAACACGTGGTATCCTCCGGGGAACAGAAATGTCCGAGGACCGTTTTTAGTAAAAACTTTATATTCAGTCGGAGCGTTATAATCGCCTTTCAGACCGGCTGCAAATGCCTCTGCTGCCCTGTCTCCGCTTTCACCAGGGAAAAACTCCAGCAAGTTTCGACCGATTATCTCGCTTTTGTCATATCCGTAGAGATCTGCAGCCGATTGATTGACGTCGATGATTGTTCCATCGAGTCCTACCAGAGCATTGGCCACCTGGCTGTGCTCAAAAAGATAGCTATACCTGGCTTCTCGTTCTTTCAGTTCCTCCTCAGTCCGTTTGCGTTCGGTGACATCATAAATTATGGCGTTACCGCCAACCAACTCAGGCCCGTAGAATACAGGGGTAGGGCTGGAATATATCCAGATGCTGTGCCCATCTTTGTGAAGTGCTCTCATTTCCACGTGGAATTCCAACTCGGGATTAGCCAGGCCGTTGATAAACAAATCAGATATGCGTTTTATATCATCCGGATGAACGAAGTGGATAAATGGCTTGCCGACCAGTTCGTCTGGTGAATAACCGAGCATCTTGCACAAAGTATCGTTGACGAAGGTTAGATTTCCTTGCACGTCGGCACTGGCGACCCCTGCTCCCGCCGTTTCAACAAGGCTCCTGTACCTGGTTTCGCTTTTAATCAGTTCTTCTTCAACCAGCTTGCGCTCTGCAATATCTCGCCCCGCACTGAAAAGGACCTTGTTTCCTTCAAACTCCACCATCCTGGTATTGATTTCAATAGGTAAAACCGAGCCGTCTTTCCGTTTGTGCTCTATTTCAGTGACGGCATCACCTTCTTCCAGAACTTTTTTAATATGCCTACTGAAAAGTTTCTCAGATTCCGGGGTGTTCAGTTCGTCAAGCTTTATTTTAAGCAGCTCTTCTTTTGTGTAGCCGTACGAGCGGGCAGCAGCTTCATTAACGTAGATAAAGTTGCCTTTAATATCATGAAGTAACACCAGATCCACAGCGCTGTCTAAAATCTGGACAATCTTCTCTAAAATTAGCTGCGGCTGTCTGGCATCATGCTCCACACGTTTGTGTTCGGCTTCCTCTGCCTCCAACTCAATGACCCGCTGCCTCAGTGAGTTCAACTCATCGGTCAGTTGTTTTTTTGTCTTTGTACTGCCCTTCATCTGCCACCTCCTGAAACAGGAATGACAACATCTCAGCTAAATGGAATTATCGCACTCGCTATTTCTACTATCTTTTTCGGCCGATGTCAAGGTGTATTGTACTTGGCTTAGTACGATCAGAGGATAGGCTTGAACTAAAGACGACAGGAAGCGTCGCTTGCGGTGACTGGCACACGATCAAATCCGTGTCTTTAATTAAGCAATAGTCTTTATATGAAAGATACAACCCCTTATTGTTTTTACTAACTGCCCTTCGAACTGAAACGAAAAGCGGGAGTTCTGTTCATGAAGAAAAGCTGCAGGAAATAGGCGGCATAGGCGCCGACGAAGGCATCAGCCATCTGGCCCAGAGCCAGGCGGTCTTCAAATTGTGATGCATAGAACAAATATCCTCCAATAGCTGCTGTCACGTTCAAAACGAACCCAAGTACTGCAAAAACACGCACGTAAACACTCGACTTTTTCAGGAAAGCGAATACTATAACCAGAATCGAAATCAGGGTTATGGCAAACCCCGTGTATCTATGGTAATAACCCAGCTTCACCAGTACTGGAATGAAATCTGCGCCAAAAGTCGATGTACCACCGGGCAGGATTAAAAAGAAGCTTAACCAGTTTCCACTAAAGCCCTGCAAAGTTACGAGCACAAGCATAACGATTGTCGAGACCCACAGAGCTATTGATAAATTATGTTCCGATTTTTCACTCATGCATACCCTCCTACGCCGTATTCCTTTCTGCCCCTATAACCGTTCTGGCATGTCTATTTCTAATTTCCACGCTGACTTAACCGGTCTTTAGATGGTTTTCTTATTTGCTGATAGATGTGTAAGGCCATCAGGACGATAAACGGAATTATCAGGTCGTCATGAATCTTAAAGGCCAGCGCTTTGCTTAACAGTCCAAATGTAAGTAACTCTACAGTGCGATACGCCGTAATTCCAAAGCCGGTTGCAACATAAAGAACCAGGACACCGAGCAGCGTCCAGTGTACCACCTGTTTGGCCGTATTCTCTTTTAATACATTTCTCATTTTTCAAAAAAACCTTCGTCCAGGTCAGCGCTGTTGGAGTAGCCACGGCTTTCCCAGTAGCCCCGGTAATTTTCATCGTCAGACAGCTCTATCTGGGTCACCCATTTCTCCCATTTATAGCCCCACTTGCTTTCGGCTACCAGCTCGAAAGGATAACCCCTCTCCGGAGGCAGAGTGACACCGTTCATTTTGTAGGCTATCAATATGTTATTATTGACGATGTAATCGATGGGCAGAGCAGTGGTATATCCGTCATAAGCATGAAATATAACTACCTTTGCCTCCGGTTTAACTCTGGCTTCTGCCAGTAAATCTTTGACCAGAACACCCTGCCACAGGATAGTTACACTCCATCCTTCCACGCAGTCGAGGCTGACAACCTTCTCATAGCTCTGATAATTGTTAATGACTTCGTCATACGTATATTCGGTTGGGTTTTCAACCAGTCCCGTGATTTTTAACTTGTATGTGGCCACATCGACATGTTGAGGGCCCTTGATCGAGTTTTCCCGGAAATCGTAGATGGATGACAGCTTCTCGCCCTGATACTCTTTAATTTCCACAGATTGCAGGGGTTTTGCACCGGGTGTAGCACAGCCGACTAATATCACGAGAATGATCGAGACTAGTGAGACAAAAACAATAGCTCTAACGACCAAACCTTTCGCCGAGCCTGCCTCTTTTGAATATAATCTACGCTTATTCATGACTCACCTTCCAGCAAACCGGGTAGACTGGCATAATGAAAAGAACAACCCGGCTGCACAGATGATTTTTATCCGCCGAGGGCTTGAATTATGGCACTGTTGAATACCGGTAAATCAGACGGCCGGCGCGAGGTAATAATGTTGCCATCTTTGACTAATGGCTCGTCAACCCATATGGCACCGGCGTTCTTGAGGTCTATGGCCACCGAGGGCCACGAAGTAACATGTTTTCCGTTCACGATCCCGGCCGAGATAAGAAGCTGCGGTCCGTGACATACGGCGGCAATAACTTTGCCTAAATCGTACGCTTTTTTCACCAAATCGATCATGGGCTGATGGAGCCGCATCTTATCCGGCGCATAGCCACCGGGAACGATTATGGCATCGAAGTCTTCGGCTCTTACCTTATCGGCATCTATATCAGCTTTGACGGTGGCTTTGCCTCTCTTGCCATGATAGCTGGATTGAGAACCGCTGCCGACAACAAATATTTGAGCACCCGCTTCCTTCATTGCCTTCAAAGGCTGGGTTAGTTCAGCATCCTCGAAGTCTTGCTCCACCAGGATAGCCACGCGCTTCCCTTTTAATGACATCATCTACCTCCCGATCACAAAGGCAGCTTAACTTGGCCGGATCTCGATAGGCTTTATTTGACCAAAACCATAGGTTCGCCGCAGCAAACCAGCTCGCCGCCGCCGACTTTCTTGACCTCGACTACGTTGCCACAGATTTCGCATTTGTAAATCTCACCTACCGCCTTTACATTTGCCATTTCAGCCTCCTTTTATTTCTCCACTTCCTTCAGCAGGTCACTGAATACTTCCACGTGATAGAGTTCATGGTCCCTGATACGTTCAAGCAGCTTTTTCAGGTCTGGGTCAGTGACTTCTCCGGCTGCCCGGTCATATTCGGCGGCCACCTCTTTTTCTATTTTGATATCAGCTCTAAGCATGTCGCCCATTTCAATAGAGCTGTCGATTTCGGAATGCTCCGGTCTGGGACTACCCTTGCCGCTGACCATTTCTTCAGCCAGCCAGCCCATGTGCTGCATCTCATTTATCGCCTGGTCTTCCATCTCCGATTTCATAACTTCATTCTTCGCCATGTATGAGTGAAGCAGATACTGCAAAATAACTGTATACTCGTGTTCCATTCCCCATTTGAGAATCTGTATCGTCTCATTCGTGCGGTCGCCCCTCAGATCCTTGACGCCTTCCCTCTTCGCTTTTTCAATGAAATGGGCAAACTGACCGTGATGAGACTCTTCATCGGACAGAATGCGCTTCAGCAGCCTTTTTATTTTTCTGTCGCCGATAATTTTAATATGCTCTTTATACATGGTTATGGCATCATCTTCGAGGAGAACATCATTCTTCATCCAGTCAGGCACCAATTCACCCTCCATGCGCATCTTGCCTCTTTTCAGGCTCGGTTTACCGCCCAGTTCCACAATGGTCTCGGCCAGAAAATCAAGATGGCGCATCTCCTCCCTGGCGATGGCTTCTATTTCGCAAGATAGCTCGCCCTCACCCATAGCGTAAGCATGACTCAAATACTGAATGATGGCACCATGCTCGCCTTCCAGGTCTTCGTTAAGTAAAGCGATGATTTCCTCGTTTTTCATTCTCACCTCAACAAATTTGTATTAGGGACTGCGTATAAAGACTACAAATGAAATACCTTATTTGTTTTCCTTGCCGAGGTATTTCTCCGGGTCCTGGTCGAAAGCTTTTTTACAGCCCAAGGCGCAGAAGTAATATCTCTTACCCTTGTACTCGGAAGTAGCCGCAGCCTTCTTTTCGTCTACCTGCATCTTACATACCGGATCAATTGCCATCTCTTTACCTCCTGTAATTTTTTCTTCAACTCTGGCCGGCTTGAACCTCCTCAAGCGCAGTGAATTAGATACTACCGTAACGGAACTGGCCGCCATAGCCGCCGCCGCTATGATGGGATTCAGAAAACCGGAGTCTCCGAAGATGAAATGCAGCCCGGCCGGTACTCCGGTATGAGAGAAAACCAGATATAAAATGCCGGCTGCAACCGGGATCAGGGCCACATTGTAAGCGAAAGCCCAGAAAAGATTCTGCCTGATTATACTCATCGTTCTCTTGCTAAGAGATATGGCGGTAACGATTCCCATCAAATCCCCACGCATCAGCGTCACCGATGCAGTCTCCATGGCCACATCGGTACCGGTGCCTATGGCTATGCCTACGTCCGCCTGGGCCAGTGCCGGCGCATCGTTAATGCCGTCACCGACCATTGCCACCACCCCGCCGTCCTGCAATTTCTTGACCTGCTCGGCTTTATGCTCCGGCAACACCTCGGCCACAACGCGCCCGATTCCTGCCTCACGGGCGATAGCCTCGGCGGTTCGGCGGTTGTCACCAGTAATCATCACCGTATCAATTCCCATCCGCTGTATCTCCTGAACCGCTTCCCTGGCATTCGGCTTCAATGTATCAGCCAGCGCAATTATACCCCTGGCTTCATCTCCCACCTTCAGGAACATGACAGTTTTGCCTTCTTCCAAAAGTTTATCTGCTTTATCACTCATGCCGTCCAGTGAAATACCACTTTCTTTCATCAGCCTCAGGTTACCTAACACAATTTTCTTGCCGTCCACGACAGCTTCTATCCCGAGGCCAGGCATCGCCACAAAATCCGAAGCACTCTTTGTTTTTAGTTTCTTTTCAGAAGCAGCCCTGACAATCGCCTGGGCCAGCGGATGTTCAGACACTCTTTCAGCCGAAGCAGCCAGAGTAAGTACCTCGTCCTGCGAATAAGGGCTGGCAGCTACCACGTCGGTGACTTCCGGCTCGCCACGGGTTAAGGTGCCTGTCTTATCGAGCAGCACGGTATTTATTCTGTGAGCTCGCTCCAAGGCTTCGCCGCTCCTGAAAAGAATACCGTTCTCAGCGCCTTTGCCCGTGCCCACCATTATGGCCGTGGGCGTAGCCAGTCCCAGGGCGCAGGGGCAGGCAATGATGAGAACGGCGACGAAGTTTAAAATGGCCAGAGTCAGGGCGGGCTGCGGGCCGACAAAATACCAGACTACGAATGTAACAAGGGCGATACCGATAACTGCCGGCACGAAATAGCTGGCAACCACATCAGCCAGACGCTGAATCGGTGCTTTGCCCCCCTGAGCCTCGTCTACCATACGGATGATGCGAGCCAGTGTCGTATCTTTGCCCACCCTGGTCGCCTCGAATTGGAAACTGCCTGTCCTATTTATGGTGGCGCCTATGACCTCATCACCGACCTTTTTATCCACCGGGATGCTTTCTCCGGTTATCATAGATTCATCGACACTAGAATAGCCCTGTCTTACGACACCGTCTACAGGTATGCGCTCACCCGGCCGGACCACTATAAGGTCGCCAACCATTACTTCTTCTACCGAAATGGTTTGCTCCTTACCGTTCCGAATCACCATGGCTGTCTTGGGATTGAGACCAATGAGCCGCTTAATGGCTTCCGAAGTCTGGCCTCTGGCCCGGGCTTCCAGGTAGCGGCCAACTAAAATCAAAGCAATTATCAGCGCCGAGGTATCGAAGTACAGATGAGGTTCTACACCCGC
>CAZJID010000009.1:0-37880 GCA_964545945.1 uncultured Dehalococcoidales bacterium | reverse complement strand
ATTAATAACTTTATATCATATCATCTCAATCCGTAAGCAGGATGCGACCATTACGAAATCATAGAAGATTAAACGTGAAGGCAGCGATAATAAAGTATAACTGGCAGACCCAGAAAAAGAAATTGCTGGAGATTTATGAACATATTGATGCTCCTGTCCAACCGGGATAGCAGAGCCCCTGTGTTTATAACGCAGCCGGCTCATCGATTCGGGCTTGCTATTAAATCAAATTTAATTGCTGACGGAAATAAAATATCCTGAATATATGGCAGAGTTTAATTGATTGTTTCTAAAGCCGGAGCTTTTGCATTAAAACCCGCATATGGTCTGCGGCAAGGACCGAAGGAGACTATAAGTGAATTTCGGCACAGTTGGTGAGGATAACCGGAACAGGCGAAAGGTGCTTATTGTTTCCTTTTATTTCCCGCCGACAAATAGCATGGCAGCAGTAAGGGTGGGCAAGTTTGCCAAATACCTACCGTCCTTTGGCTGGGAGCCGCTTGTGCTTACAGTGGACAAGATAAAGGGGCTGCAACAAACGCTACCTCTGGAGATAGACAATTCTAACGTAATCAGGACGACTTATTTTGCCCTGGGTTCTGCAATATTTCATAGACTAACCGGTTATGGAAGAACTGATGGGCAGCCGCCCCGGCAAAACTCAAAGCGGATGGAATCGCTGTACAAGATAGCCCGTTTGGGGCAGTCCGTCTATACCCTTCCGTTATTGCGTCTGCTGGCGCTGGAACCTATAGGCTGGTACCGTCCTGCCATAAGCAAGGGCCTGGAAATCATAAACAGGCATAAGGTAGATGTCATCTTCAGTTCTTATGGTCCGGCTATGTCTCACGTCATTGCCTCCAGGCTGCATAAAGAGACCGGTATCCCCTGGGTGGCTGACTTCAGGGATTTGTGGAGTTTAAATCACTACCATAGGAAGGTTCAGCCATTCTACTTTTTCGGACAGAAGAGCGAGAAAAAAGTGATGAAAGGCTGCAACCTGCTGATCACAGTTTCCGAGCCATTTTCGGACTACCTGGAGAGGCTGCACAATAAGAAAGTTGTAACAATTCATAATGGATTTGATGACGAAGATTACAGGCAGGAAGTCCCACTTACCAGAAAGTTTACTATTACTTATACAGGAAACATATATGCCGGCAAGCAAGACCCCACGCCGCTTTTTAAAGCCATAGCTGAGCTAGCCGGGGAAGATAAAATCTCCCCTGCTAATTTCGAGGTCCGCTTTTTTGGTGGCAACAGCCTGGCAAGCCTGGCACCTGCTATCGAGCAGTACAACCTTGAAGACCTGGTTAAAATCTATGGTCTCGTGCCTTTTACCGAGAGTGTTAAGAGGCAAAAGGAATCGACTATTTTACTGCAGCTGATGTGGACAGACAATATCTCGGAAAAGGGAATATATACGGGCAAGTTATTTGAGTATTTGGGTGCTCGAAGACCTATTTTGGCCACCGGACCTGAGGGCGGCTTAGTTGATAGACTGCTGGCGGAGTCCGGTGCCGGCATAGTCGTCAATAATGCACAAGAAATTAAAGCAGTTCTGGCCAACTGGATAGAGGAATTTAATCGCTCGGGGGCAATCATCTCTAATTACAAGCCCGATAATGACGTGATTTACCGCTATACGCGGAAAAAACAGGCGGAACGACTGGCACACATATTTGATAGATTGACCAGGCCGCAAGATGCCAGGAAAGTCTAGCTGCATCCAGCTGACATGAACGGGTCTGCGCCTTTTCTCTAGAGAATAGTAGCTCCGTCTTAATCAGGCGCTAATATCTGTGCCCCACCGTTGTTGTAAATCCTGTTTCTTGTTTCTATAGCCGCAGTCAGCCCGGGGATATCATCAAATTTGATTAACTGCCTGAGCCCCGGACCAATGGAATAAGTTACTATCCCCTCATCTATATTCCAGTGATCTAAGTAGATATAGCTACCTTCCGGCAGCTCTCGGGCATCTTTTGGAAAGCCACGTATATCATCGTTCAGCCCGCGGTATTCCAGGAAGAGGTGAGTATTATAGTCAGCAATAACCGTAGCGCCAGCACTGACATTCTGGGCTATCCATTCAGCAGCAGCACCGTCTTGTCTGTAATAAACGCCGGTTAAGTCCAACCGATAGCTGCTCAAGGCAATGGAATAGGGAGTGTCAACTCTGTCAGTAACCTTCTGGCCGGTGGTCTCATAGACAAAGCCGGAGGTAAACAAAAAGTATGGTATCAATACCGCAAGCGCCATAAAGCCAATGAAAGCTTGATTGTTCTCAGTATTGGCGAGGCTAAAATTCCGCACCACATGTTTCATTTTGTGCCATAAGTGGCTTATGCCCAACCAGATAGCCTCACCACCTATAATGCAAAACGGAGCCAATGTAATCAAACTGATGTGATACCACCGAGTGATATTGAGTGTATCGCCGAAGCCGGGCAGGAAAATACAGGCTAGCAGCAGCAAGACGCTTGTTGCACTTAAGGCAATATATTCTTTGGTAAATCTCAAACCTTTCGGTCTGAAGACCAGCCGAAGCCAGCCAGCAAGCAGTAAAAGTTGGGTTATCCACTGCAATATTCTAAAGCCTTTTCCCTGGGGTGACGCCTGATTAAAATCAAGGCCTAAGGCGGTCTGGATCAATGGGGCACGACTGCTGAAGTCAAAGAATGTAATAGGTTGGGCTGATTGAGCAGGCTGGGTTGATTGGGCAGGTTGGGTTACTATTTCAGTAAGCCCGGTGGTAATGACGCCCGCTTGGCCTGCCCACAGCTTGCTTAGCAGGCTGAGATTTTTCCCTGAGGCAACTGTCCCATACCAGGCGAAACCCGCGACAAAGTAAACAACCACCAGGATTAGGATTGCCTTTGCCGGCAAAGCTCTTAGCTTTGTCAAACTCTGGGGTAGTCCACCGAATTTCGCGGTCACCCAGCCCCAGGCCCTTCTAAAAACATTGCTTCTCAACATAAGCAC
This sequence comes from uncultured Dehalococcoidales bacterium, assembly GCA_964545945.1. Taxonomy (GTDB): domain Bacteria; phylum Chloroflexota; class Dehalococcoidia; order GIF9; family UBA5629; genus 9FT-COMBO-48-23. The sequence continues at coordinate 34,898 of CAZJID010000009.1, read as the reverse complement.
TATTGGTAGAAGAAGCCCCATGTAGATAAAGCCTATGAAGCCCAATGCATAGTGCGAGACGACTATTGATATGGCAAAGATGGCAGCAATAGTAAGCCACGCTACCAATTTAAGCTTTCTGTCCACCAGGAGCAATATAACAAGAGCTAGGAACAGCTCAGCAATTTGTTGCCGACACAATGAGATCATTTCTAACGAAAAAGTGGGCACGGCCACAAAGAAAAAGATAGCCAGAAATGCTTTCTTCCGGCTCATCTGAAGGCTGAAAACTTGAAATAGTATTAATGGCACAAAGGCAAACAGAAGAGGATAAACGGCTTTAAACACCCATGTGCCATCTATGTTGAGCAATAGTGAATAAACCGGCGCCAGCATGGTAATGCTCAGGCATGAATTGACGGTGCTTGGAATAGAGGCATCCCAGAAGCCGTTACTGGCCACCAGTTTATAGAAATGATATTCGGTATAAATGTCGGATCCTATCAGGTAAGGGGACATCAGAGTTGTCTGATACAAAAGACACAGGCCTATTATGAATATAGCCAGCGGATAGATGTTCGGCTGTATAAACTTTCCAAAAGCAGCCAGGCCCACTGTGGCGGCTATGGCGAGTATGCAGATAAGAAGCAAGATGTTACTCTGATAGACGTCTATCAAAACGACGCCGAGAACTATCAGTAGCAGAAGCAAAACAAGAAAGAGAACCGCCGGAAGATAAAGCTTTTCTGTCGTCTTCGGCTCGCATTCAGGTTTGAAATCCCTGTCTCGTACATAAGCTACGGCCATCAATATGACCGTCAGTATCGCTATGGTGGCTGTTACCGGCAGCAGCGTAATTGGCTTTAAAATGCCTACCAGCGGAAAGACAAAGTTAGCCGCCGCCACACCGAACATAATGAAGGCCAGGCTCAAGCCAATGGAGTAGGCCAGGCTCTCTATAAGACCGATGTTATGAATGCGCAGGAGCCTCAGTATAAGAATGCCCGGAACAAATGTCAGAAAAAAGAAGCTTACTATTTGTGTTAAACCGGGTACACTGAAACCGAGACTGGTCAACCCGACCAGGCAGATGACAACCAATAGCAGGCCGCCTGCTAGCGCCAGGCACTTTTTGATTTCCCAATCACTCGGTGACATTGTACAAACAGCGACTGAAATATCAGACTTGGTTATTACGCGGATAAGTTGTAATGGCCTCTTGGAAGATGCGAAGGGTTTTTTGGGCGCTTTTTTCCCATGTCAGCTCCTGCGTGACCCAGTTATGGCCATTGCACCCCAATTGCCGTGCAAGCGTATCGTCCTTTAGAATGCGAATTATGGCCTCTGCTAGTCTTTCGGGATCTCCGGGTGGAACAAGCAAACCGGTCTTACCGTCTTTCAGCGCGCCTGGTATGCCCCCGACAGAAGTGCCAATAACCGGCGTACCGCAGGCCTGGGCTTCGAGCAACACTATGCCAAATCCTTCAGCCCTATTATAGCTCGGTAATACCACGACGCTGCTCTCGCCATAATATTCGGGCAGTTCCTCATCTCTGATGAAGCCGACGAAGTCGATTTTGTCCTGGACTCCGCAGGCTATGGCCATATTTCTATGATGATGGATGTAATCCCCGGTGCCTACTACAACCAGTCTGGCATCCTTAATTGCCTCGGTTACCATCTTCATTGACCTTATCAAATAATTGAGGCCTTTGTGCTGGCTTGCTCTGTTCAACTGCCCGACAAAGAGAACCTGCTTGCTGCTTTTCACTTTACGGTCAGTCCGCATTTTCCTTACATCGACGCCGGGAGGGACTATTTCAAGTTTAGATTTGAAATCTCTGAGATAAGGAGAACTTTTAGCATAATTTTCAGAAGTTATAATGATTTTTTGTGAAAGTCTGAGAGTTTTAATACCTGACCAGTAATAATAAAAACCGGATAATAGTTTAAGCAGCATATTGCGGCCGACCAGGTCATTCTGATAAGTTAATATGAACGGTATTTTTTCTTTGTATGCAGCTATACATGCGATATCCGCAATGTAAGGAACCGGCATATGTCCATTAATTATTTCTGGCCGCTCCTCTAGGATTATCGATGAAATCGTATTGTGCCAGAACGGGTTCACAGGAGTGCTGGAAATTTTGAATAAATAAGGGAGCCTATAAACTTTCGTGTTTCCGATCATGTCTTCCCTATAACTCTGACGTTCCCAGTTGGAACATATAACTGAAGTTGAAACGTCATACTTTTCTGCAAGTAATCTGGTTATGTTGTATGCGTAATTTTCCATACCGCCAATTCTGGGGTAAAAATATGGGGCGACCATCATTAGTTTCATGATCTTGGAGCTTTACGTCCGCGAATAATCATCGCTGAATAGTTTAAATTTCTATTCTGCTATCGGGATGAGTTTAAAAAGTAGTTAAGCTGGTCGTTTACTATATCTTTCAACGTATGGCTTATTTTAAAACCGAGTTCGCCAATCTTTGCTGTCTTTGTTAATAATATAGGCACTTCGGCTGGCCTGAATCTGTCTTTATTAAATTCTACAGTTACTTTTCCCTTATCTGTATTTGCAATAATTCCCGTGTCAGAAAGCTGGAATTCTAATTTACCATCCAGCAGTAATTTATCTACCTTCGTTTTCTCAAAACGCAAACCGAAGATTTCCGTGTTATCAAGCTCCGTCGGTCTTTCTACAACCTTGTCACCACTCATCGTCTTTATGCTGTCTATTTCGTAACCGGCACATTCGAGGCTTAGCAAAAGATAGCTCAAGACCGAGTTGGTCCTCTGAGAACCCTGGTTGTATACCTCCCCGTACTTGCCCCGCCGTGCCAGCAGACAATATCCCTTAAGAATATCGCTGATATGTGACCAGTCCCTGAAAGCATTGACATTGCCTATAACTATTTTATCGATTTCACCACGCTTTAGCTGCATAACCTGACCAGTTATTGCCGAAGTCACGAATATTTTGCCCCTGCCGGCCCCCTCGTGATTAAAGCCCCTGGAAACTACCGTCTTCAGATTGAAACAGGTATGGTAATTTCTCATAAGATAATCACCGTAAACTTTGCTGACAGCGTACGGAGACATGGGACGAAGAGGATTGGTTTCAGTAATCGGCAGCTCGGGTATATCGGTAGGCTCGGGAAAAATCACACCATGTTTCTCTTTGACCCGCTCATATTGGCCCTCTGAGAAAATTACTAATCCGTATTCCTCGCTGCTGCCGGCAAATACTATTACCGGGTCGAACCCTTTGCTCCTAACTGCCTCGAGAAGATTAGCTGTGCCCAGACAGTTTATTTCCACCGTTTCACTTGGACACAAAAACGACCTGGGGATGAACGATTGGGCGGCAAGATGAAAGATAATATCCGGTTGGCTCAGGTCTAACGCTGAAGCAATACTGGAAATATCTCGTACATCGCCCTCCATCAGTCCAATTTCATTCTCAATTCTTAAACGCCTGATGTTTTGCGGGATGTTGCCATCGGCTCGCCTTCTATCCAGACCAAAGACATTTCCGCCTTCGTTAAGAATATGTTTCGCCAGATGTGAGCCGACAAAACCGCTTATACCAGTTATAAATACATTTTTATTCTTTAAACTCACTTGCCCTTCCTTTCCCAATTACGCTATCAGTTCGTTATAAACTTTTTCATAGCCACTAATGCATTCATCCCAGCTAAATATCTTTTCATCGCTATTACTAAGTTCCTTATTATAAACGCTTACTACAGCCTTGGCTATAGCTGCTGGATTTCCCGCCTTTACCAATATGTACATACCGCAAACAACCTCGGGCAAAGAGGCAACATTCGAGGCTACAACAGGCTTATTCATAGCACAGGCTTCGGCAGCAGCAAAACCAAAGCCTTCAGATAGCGATGGGACAACGACACAATCAGACGCAGCTATGTAGTTCGGCAATTCTTCCCTTGGTACTGGTCCGAGCAGTATAACCTTATCTTCGAGCTTCATTTTGTCTAAAATCCGCTTTATATTTTCATACCTATCTTTAGGGTCATCGGCTAAGATTAACACAAGTTTGGAACCGGGTATTTGCCGTGCAATCAACGGAACCGAACGAACCAGATATTCTACGCCTTTAGAAATACCAGGCCTGCCATAAAACATGTAAAGGAATTCCTGACCCAGTTTGAGCTTCTGCCTTACGGTTCTACCGTCAGCTTTTACAGGGTTAAACAGGTTATAATCAATGCCGCAATAAATGACTCTCATCTTGTCTTCGGCAATGCCGAAACTCTTCAAGCATCTGGATGTATACCGCGATATGGAAATATACTCGTTAAATGGCAGAGTAATGACCAAACGCTCCAATAGTTGGTGTAATTTGGCGGTAAACCAGTTCATACCCCCAGAGTCCATCCACCGTGTGCCAAAAACCTCGAGAACTGTTATAAGGCATTTCCCCCCTCTCAATTTAGAGACCAGCCAGGCAGGGAAAGCGCCATTGTAGGTTGTGGTATGGACCAAATCAGCTTGCCCAGCAAGCTGAAGGGCCTTAGGGATAGACAGAAATGTAAACCAGTATCTGGCGCCTTTCCGGGGTGTTTTAATCCGGTGAACCTTTACACTGTTAACTATTTCAAACTCTTCAGTCCCAGGTAGTCTAAGTGTTAATACGGTTATGTCATGTCCCCTGCCGGCCAGCCCCTCACAGAGATTTTTAAATAAGACTTCAGCACCTCCGATGTGTGGGCTGTAATATTCCAAAACAAAGAGAATTTTCACTTCCGGTAGTGTTTCACTTTCTTAAATATTTACTCATGAAACGTAGTTTAAGAACACTAAACGCGACACCAAGGCCATGGGATATCGGATTAATGGTCGAGCCATCGGCGTGGTAAATACACGAGACAGGCACTTCCGTGATAACAAAGTCTTTTTTCCTGGCCTGAATCAGAACCTGGACACTAAAACCGAACCCGTCTTCAGTAATATTGATTTCTTCGACCAGCCTCCGGCTATAAGCTCTAAAACCGCTTTGTGAATCAGTCACCTTAGTCTGCGAGCCGATGTTATACAACCAGGTGATGACATCGATTCCAAACTTCCGATATCTGGGTACATCCTCAAGATGGGGGTTAAGAAATCGGGAGCCAATAACCAGGTCAGCCTCTCCGCGAATGATGGGATCGAGAATCTGTGGAATTTCATCGGGATTGTGCTGACCGTCGCCATCCAGAGTCACCAGTACATCTGCTTCAAATGTTTTTGCGGCTTCAAACGCCGTCCTTGTAGCCGCTCCGGCGCCTTGCCTTGATTTATGTGCTATTACTGTGGCTCCGGATCCACTGGCAGCCAAAGCTGTATTGTCGGTCGAGCCATCGTCGACAACAATAACTTCATCAACATATCTTCGGGCCCTGGTCACTATATCGCTTATGAACTGCGCCTCATTCAGGCACGGAATTACAGCAATTCTTCTCGGCTTTCCTCGTTCAATTGATTTCCTGGGCTGAGTCACTGGTTCTATTTCACCGTCACAGATTTCGCCAGGTTTCTCGGCCTATCCGGGTCAAATCCACGACTGACTGCAAAATGGTAAGCCAGCAATTGGAGTGGGGTCACGGTAATTATGGGATACAGCAACTCATCGACTTTGGGAATCTTGACCCAGAAATCATAAATCTCGTTTTTCTTATCGGAGACCGCAATAATATATGCACCACGCGATTTAGCTTCAATAGCATTACTTAGCGTCTCGTGGTACGTGTAGTCATCGGGGCAAATAACAACTACAGGTGTGCCCGGTTCGATAAGTGCCAATGTGCCGTGTTTAAGTTCGCCGGCAGGCATACCTTCGGCATGGATATAAGAAACTTCTTTCAGTTTTAATGCGCCCTCTGAGGCAATAGCGAAATTGATTCCCCTGGCAATATAATAAAAATCATTCTTGTCCTTCAGTTGCTCGCTGAGTCGACCAAGTTTTTGATCGTTCGATTCAATAGTTTTAGCTACTTTTTGACTGATGCTTCTTACATTTGCAGCGGCCTTATCGAAGGAATTATTCATAGAAAAGGCCAACAGGTAAAATACAACTAATTGGCTGATAAAAGATTTAGTAGCCGCAACACATAATTCGGGACCGCACTTTAGATTGATAACATGGTGGCTCATCTCGGAGAGTTGCGAATATGGTCTGTTAACGATAGAAATAACTTGGGCACCGGCATCTCTGGCCCTTTTTACACCTTCAACCACGTCCAGTGTTTCGCCACTTTGCGATACAGCCAAGACCACGGTATTCTTATCGACGGAATCGGCGAAGTAATGAAACTCTGAGGCCATAACCACATCACAGAACTTTCTGCCAACCTTGGAAAACAGATACCTGCCAACCAGAGCGGCATATCTTGAGGTACCGCAGGCGGTCACTATCACCTGACCGGCTCTAAGTATATCCATGGCAATCCTTGTGAACGTTTCTTTATCCTGATCAGTAGCTGCCCTTATTACGTTAGGCTGTTCCATAATTTCCTTTAGCATGAAATATTGATGTCCCTGTTTATCATTTTCACACCACTGCAGGTCTATGTTCCGGGACTTTCTCGTCAATTTATGGCCGGTTTTGTCCAACAACTCAATTCCTTTAGCCGTCAGTACCACTACCTCAGTGTTTTCCAGCGGAATAAGCCGATCAGCCATCCCTGAGAAGGCCAAAGCGTCACTGGCGATAAAGTAACCTTGCGCGCTAACTCCAATAGCCAGCGGATTATCCTTTCTGGTAGCTACAATTTTCCCCGAGTCCCGGGACGATATGGCTAAGAAAGCATACGAGCCCTCTAGTTTCGGTGCCACCGCCAGAACCGCTGATTCCAGCGAAGCGCCCTTCTTCATTTCATCATCGATCAGGTGAGGTATTATTTCAGTGTCTGTTTCAGAGATAAAATGATGTCCGGTAGCGATAAGTTTTTTCCGCAGTTGCTGGTAATTTTCAATTATCCCGTTATGGACAACGGCTACCGTCCCGTCTGAATTACAATGCGGATGTGCATTGACCTTGGTAACACCGCCGTGCGTCGCCCAACGAGTGTGACCGATAGCCATATTTCCAGGCAGTGAGCTCAGTTTGTGTAGATGCTCAATTTCTTCTAGTTTACCGACGTCCTTAATAATAAACAGTCGTCCATCAGACAAGCTAGCTATGCCAGCCGAATCATAACCCCGATATTCCACACGCCTTAGCCCTTCGAAAACGAGCGGGGCTGCAGTTTGTTTCCCGCAAAAACCAATTATGCCGCACATCTTACTCAGTCACGCTACCAACTTCTGTTTTTGAATACAATTATTGCTGCCAGAGTTAAATTATATAGATATGAATGTTAATTGGCAAAGGAGATTATATCTGGGGAAGAAACTTCGACTTGCGACAACCTTCTAATGCATAGTCACAATATCAGCATAGCGTCGCCGAAGCTATAGAACCGATAATTAAGTCTTTGGGCCTGCTCATACGCCTTGAGAATAAAATCATTACCGGCAAAAGCTGAGACCAGCATCAATAACGTAGACCTGGGCAAATGAAAATTGGTGACCATGGCATCCGTTACACGAAATCCGTACCCCGGCAGAATGAACAGGTCAACCCAACCGCCGAAAGGCTCTATCTTACCGCTTTTAGCTGCTGCCTCAATCAACCTAACCGTGCTGGTGCCGACAGCTAGCACTCTTCTGCCACACGCCTTAGTCTGATTAAGCAAGATGGCGACTTCCGGACTTATTTCCCCGTATTCTTTATGAATTGAGTGCTCGTTTGGGTCTTCAACCCGGACAGGCCGGAATGTATCTAGCCCAATGTGAAGCGTGACAAAAGCCAGTTGGACCCCCTTCTCACGCAACTCATCAAGTAGTTTAGACGTGAAGTGCAGACCGGCCGTAGGAGCCGCTGCACTTCCATCGATTTGAGCGTATATTGTCTGATAGCGTTCGGGGTCAGTAAGCGGAGTATGTATATAAGGAGGCAACGGAATTTGGCCGAACGCCTCAATCAAGGCGCCGTTCGAAAATCGAATAGTTCTGATGCCGCCTTCGCGGTGTTCCAGCACCTCAGCTTCGATTTCTCGGTCTCTAGCACGGTGTATATTTGATATTTTGATTTTGCTACCAGTTGTTATCTTTCTACCGGGTCGGACCAGCGTTTCCCAGATGTTGTTGTCTAATCGACGTAAAAGCAATATCTCAACCTTTGTCTGGCTATTACACTTTTGCCCCATTATTCTGGCCGGTATGACACGACTGTTATTGAAAACCATAGTGTCCCCGCTTTGTAAATAATCGATAATCTCACAAAAACGGCGATGTCCTATGGTGCCATTAGACCGATTCAGGACTATGAGGCGAGATTTGTCTCGCGGTTCTAACGGTGCTTGAGCAATAAGTTCTGGAGGTAAATGATAGTTGAAGTCGCTGGTTTTCATAAAAATTGACTAGTCACTTGTTTAAGAAGTGCAAAACAACGTTAACAATTATCGTAATCAGGATACTCAAAATTAGCAAAGTGACAATAGGAAAATAAAAAGAAAAACCGTTTTTCTTTATCAGTATGTCCCCGGGAAGCTTTCCCAAAAATGGTATGTGCTGACTGAAGATAAATATTAGCCCTAAAACTACGATAATGCCGCCGATTATGAGTAGAATCTTGCCCATCCCTACCACAGACTAACCTCCATGCTGGAATCGAGAATACTGACTCAAGTTTGCTATAGCCTGGGCGGCACGTTTCATTGTGGGAAAGACAGGTATAGAGGCACCAGTCAGTTGCTTTTCCATTTCGATTCGTTGTGGCTCGGAAGCCCCAGGAGGGGAGACAACAACTATCGGCTTTTGCTGTTCAGTCCTAAGCTCGATAAAAACACTAAAAACAGGTTCGACAAGTTCCCAGGGAAAGTACCTCAATAATATGCCGGCATCTATCTGAACTATCACCAGGTCGATTAAAGGATCGGCAAGAACAAGCGCGGTGGCTTCTTTTATTACAGAACGGTTGCTGCCGCTTTGGCTAACATCTACAGGATTGCGCAGGATGCTGCCTACCCGGCCCAGAAGACTCGTTAACTTCTTTCCCGTCGCCGGGGACAGAGGAGGTATATTAAGTCCAAGTTCGGCACAGGCGTCACTTGCTGAAACAGAAATACCACCACCGCCATCGGCAAGTCCGCCAACCACAGCAATGCCATTTCCCTTGATCTCCACTCGGCTAAGCTGCTGAAAAATCAGCAACGTGTCGGTTAATTCTTCCACATCCCTGACTTCGATAGCACCGCATTGCCTCAGGGCTGCCGACCAGACTTGTGCTGAACTGGCTAGTGAACCGGTATGTGAAGCTGCGGCTGCGGCACCGACATCTGTTCTGCCCGCTTTCCATATAACCAATGGTTTTGACCTGGCCGCAGCCTTGATTGATCTAAACAGGCGGCTGCCATTCTTCGTGCCTTCGAGATAGGCTCCGATTACCGAGATTCTCGGGTCTGCTGCCATATAATCTATATAATCTGGACTGTCGAGGTCGATGCCATTGCCGAAACTGATCCCCTTGTTGTACTTTATGCTTCTGGCAATTCCCAGCTCAAATAACTTTTCGCCGATACCTCCGCTTTGAGAAATAAATCCCATGGAACCAACTTCGCCCAGCCGGCCACTGAGTCCATAGGGCACTCTGGCCTCCGGCGAATAAACACCTATACAGTTAGGCCCGATGATACGGAACCCACCCTGCCTCGCCTTCCTGATTAGTTCCCCCTCGAGTCGCCGTCCTTCTGCATCCCCGGCTTCACCGAAGCCGGCAGTAAAGAAATGAACGGCTTTAACTTTGTGTGCACAATCGTCAAGTAATTGAGGTACTGCCGCCCTGGGGATAGAGACAATTACGTAGTCTACAACGCCCGGTACTTGTTTGATATTGGTATAGACCTTTAAGCCTAGAAACTCACCTCCGCGAGGGTGAATCGGATAGATGGGCCCTTTGAAACCAGCGTCTATAAGTGCCTTCACCCAAACAGAGCCGACCTTAAAAAGATTCTGGGAAATGCCCACTACGGCAATAGACCTGGGGTAAAATATCGATTCGAACTCTCGAAGCAGTTCTTGGTCAGTCGATATAACCACGAGTTTGATTGTAACGAAAAAGACTGGGCGGCGCAATGCACTGCCCAGTCTTAGCATATACCTCTGTTTTATATTTCCTAGAACAGACCCGTCACCTTGCCAGTCTTAACGTCTATATCTACCCTTCTGAAAGCAGGATCCGAGCTCGTTCCCGGCATCAAACTTATTGTTCCAGCACAGGGGCAAAGGAATTTGGCACCCGAATAGATGAGGACATCACGAACAGGTAATGTCCAGCCCTTGGGGACACCCTTCAATGCCGGGTCGTGCGTCAAGCTGAGATGAGTCTTGACCATCATGGTCATGTAGTCATCGTATTGCGGATCGTTTTCAAGCATCTTAGCCTTGGCCTCGGCTTCAGGAGTCCATGATACACCATCGGCTCCATAGACCACCTTGGCGATCTTGTCCACGCGTTCTCGGAGTTTCATTTCCAGAGGATAAAGGAACTGGAACTTGTTCTTCTCGTTGCAGGCATCCATGACTGTATCGGCCAGCTCCAGGGCGCCCTCGCCACCCTTAGCCCAATGTTCCGATACAGCGCAGCGAGCTCCGGCGGCTTCCGCGGCTTTGCGTACCATCGCAATTTCGTCCTTGGTATCCGTGTGGAAGGCATTAATACAGACTACTGGATTGATGCCGGCAGTCCTGATCGTATTAATGTGGTGGATCATGTTAGGCAAGCCCTTTTCCAGTGTTTTGAGATCTTGCTTTGTATAAGCATCGGGTAAGGGTAGTCCGGCTACAACCTTGGGCCCACCGCCGTGCATCTTTAATGCTCTGATAGTAGTGGTAAGCACCGACACATGCGGTATTAGTCCACTGAGGCGGCATTTTACGTTCCAGAATTTTTCGAAACCGATGTCGGCCGCAAAACCACTCTCAGTAACGTGATAGTCGAACATCTTTAGGCCAATGCGGTCAGCAATAATTGATGACTGCCCCACTGCTATATTAGCAAACGGGCCGGCATGTACCATACAGGGCTGGTATTCAGCGCTGCACATCAATGTGGGATTAATGGTATTGCGCATCCACGCTGTCATAGCACCTCCGACCTCCAGATCGCCGGCGGTTATCGGTTTACCCTTCTTATCAAAAGCTACTGTGACTTTGTCCATTCGTTCGCGCAGGTCAGCCAGGTCTCTGACAATGGATAGCATAGCCATGAGCTCGGAACTAACGGCAATGCCAAATTTGGACTGCATTAGAAAACCATCCATACGCCCGCCCAGACCGATAACGATATTTCTCAGGCTCTGTGCGCAAAAGTCCAGTATCCAGCCCATTTCCACGCGCGTTGGGTCAACATCGATGCGTTTCAAGTTGCGTTTCGACAATTCGGCATCATCATAATTCCGCTCATGCTGCATCCTGGCCGTAAGCGCAACCATGGCCAGGTTATGTGCATTCATAATATCGTTGATGTCACCGGTCAAGCCCATAGAAAATTCTGTCATGGGAATAAGAAGTGCATTGCCTCCACCGGCGGCAGTTCCCTTGATATTCATGGTGGGACCACCCGAGGGCTGGCGTAGACAACCACCCACGTTCTTCTTCCTCTTACCCAAACCTTCCATGAGACCCATCGAAGTTGTGCTTTTGCCTTCGCCCAAAGGTGTCGGCGTTATCGCAGTTACTTCAATATATTTCCCGTCCGACTTTTTCTTCAACCTATCAATAATCTTCATGAAATCAAGCTTGCACAGCCTGCCGTAGGGGATAATCTCGTCCTTCTGCAATCCGAGTTTCTCCCGCCACTCGTCCGGGGTCGGCATGTTTTTCTCAGCCGCATCAGAAATCTGCCAGTCCTTCATTTTTACTGCATCATAGGGCATATAATAACCTCCTTTTACTTTTTTATTTATCTGTTAATTTATTTTGAAAATCGGAGAAATAAATCTTTCCCGAGATTTCACTTTACTAGCTGATACCGGCTTTTCTTTCAGCTGCTTCGACAGTGTTCATAAGCAGCATGGTCACCGTCATGGGGCCGACGCCGCCGGGAACCGGAGTTATGAACGAGGCTTTCTCCTTGATGGCGTCGAAGTCCACGTCGCCGACCAGACGGAAGCCCTTCTCTCTGGTCTTATCTTCTACACGATTGACGCCAACATCTATAACTACTGCCCCGTCTCTAACCATATCGGCCGTTATGGCCTTGGGTGCCCCCATAGCTGCTACGACTATATCCGCCTGTCTCGAAAAATAGCCGATGTCTTTAGTACCGGTATGACATATGGTAACGGTAGCATTAGCTCCCTTCTTTTTTTGCATCAAAATGGCTGCCAGAGGTTTGCCTACCAGATTGCTCCGTCCACAAATAACGACGTGTTTACCTTCTGGGCTATTGCCGCTCCTGATCAACAGTTCTTGGACTCCGTGCGGGGTACAGGGTAATGGACAGGGCTCCCCTCTTAACGCTTTACCTACGTTGACTGGATGAAAGCCATCCACGTCTTTTTCGGACGAGATGAAACTAATCACTTTTTCGGTATCTATGTGTTTGGGTAGCGGCAGCTGAACGAGTATGCCATGGAACTTCTCATCGCTGTTTAATTTTTCTACCGTATCCAGCACTTTTTTCTCCGGGGTATCAGCTGACAGACGTATTGTCTCCTCATGCATTCCTATTTCTTCAGCACCTTTGGCTTTGGCGGTAACATAAGATACCGACGCTGGATCCTCTCCTACCAGCACTACAGCCAGCGCTGGAGTAATACCCTTATCAATAATTTTCTTGACTCTGCCCTTCAGTTCCTGGCGAATTTCTGCAGCTACTTCAGTGCCACTGATGATTTTTGCAGTCATACTTTATATACCTCCCTGTTGATCAACCGTTTGATATTCCGGTTAATGCAAATATAGAATAGTCTGATAATATTAACTGCTCTCACCCCCTGTCTTCTTATGTACTCACCGGTCCCCGTTCCGGGTCCGTTCTAGGCAATTTCGTAGACCTTGTTTTTATTCAACTAACAGGCACAGCAAATAGAACTTAAAGATTATTTTACCCCAATCAAAACAATAAGCTCGGGTATTGTAGCACGATTAACAGGGTGTGCTTTTTTGGGACTCCGAGCTTTACTGCCAAATGGAGATTATATCATGCACAATGAAGCAAGGCAAGCTAAAAAATTGTCTATTTTCAAAGATTTTTCCGATACTTAAACATAGTCGTGTATTCTTTACTGTTGACTTTATCCAATTTTCCAGCTATCCTCTTTATTAAGACAAAAGCTGCAGTAAGGTGCCCGGGGGTGACTCGGGGCTTAATTGGTATGCAAACCGGTGAAATTCCGGCACAGTCCCGCCTGCTGTGATAGTCAGAACACCTGCCTTACCGATATAGCTGCCTCCGCGGAGTAAGGGGGTGGGATTTGTTGTTTTAATAAATCCCCTTGCTTGAAGCGAGGGGATTTATTTTTGTGATGCCTAGTACGTAAACGCGGAACTCAAATACTGGTTTATGAAGATAGCTTAGAATGGCACTTGAATCTTTAACAGAAGCAACTATTACAAAGGCTCGTACAATTTACCCGGTTCAGTGGCGCAGCCGGATTTATGCCATTGCCGGGCTGGCTGCCCTTTTGATAATAACCATTGCAATTACATTGAGCATCGGCAGCACTGACATCCCCTTACGTACCTTGTTCCAAATCATGCTAGCCAAATTGCCTTTTATCCATATCCAAGCTACATGGCCTATCAGCGCAGAGATCATTATTTTCGATATTCGCCTGCCCCGCTTGTTGCTGGTGGGCTTAGTGGGTGCAGCGTTAGCCGTAGCCGGTGTCACTTATCAAGGACTTTTCCGCAATCCCCTGGCTGATCCTTATCTGATTGGCGTTGCCCAAGGTGCAGCTTTGGGAGCCATTATAGGGTTTATGTTACCGATATCATGGCAACTGGGAACAATCCCGCTGCTGGCATTCATCGGCGCAGTACTGGCCGCGGGCATGGTCTACTCTATAGCTCGAGTGGGAAAAACTCTGCCCATGACAACCTTAATTCTGGCAGGTGTAGCTATAGGTGCTTTCCTGTTAGCAATCACGTCATATTTGATGATTGTCTCAGGAGACAAATTACACGGCATCATCTCCTGGCTTCTGGGCTCGTTTTCTCTGGCCAACTGGTGGCAGGTGGCAATGGTAACTCCTTATATCATCGTCGGCACTTTAATAATATGGCTATATGCCCGCCCTCTAAACGTAATGCAGCTCGATGAAGAACAGGCTCAGCAGCTAGGCATCAACGTGGAACAGGTTAAGCTGATTTTGCTCGGGGCCGCGACATTGATAACCGCCGCCGCCGTTTGCTTCTGCGGCATCATCGGCTTTGTCGGCATTATTATCCCTCACACGGTAAGGCTCATCTGGGGTCCAGACCATCGTTTTTTGCTTCCGCTGGCTACACTATCCGGAGCCGTTTTCCTGATTTTGGCGGATACCGCCGCTCGAACCGTGCTGACACCTACCGAGATACCTATAGGTGTAATTACCGCCTTTATAGGAGCACCTTTCTTTCTTTATCTACTCCGGCAAAAAAAGAGGGCTATATTTTAAATGTTCATCTTACGACTGGATAACGTCAGCCTGGGTTACGACAAACAAACGGTGCTACGCAACGTTAATCTGGAGGCAAAACCGGCAGAAATGCTGGGCATAATCGGTCCCAACGGTTCCGGCAAATCGACCCTGATAAGAGGTATAACCCGGCTTATCCAACCAACCAGCGGAAAAATCTTCCTCAATGGCAACGAAATATCAAGTATATCACGGCAGAAACTGGCACAACTAGTAGCTGTGGTGCCCCAAAATCCTGTGTTACCAGAACCATTCACCGCCCTCGAGGTTGTGCTTATGGGGCGCACGCCACACCTGGGATTACTCAGATACGAGGGAGAGAAAGACCTTGCCATCGTAAAAAATGTTATGGAAGCTACCCAAACTATTGCCTTTGCCGAACGCAGAGTTGGAGAACTGTCAGGAGGTGAAAGACAGCGGCTGACCATAGCCCGTGCCCTCGCACAGGAACCGAAAATAATTCTTATGGATGAACCCACCGCTAATTTGGATATAAACTACCAGATAGAAACCTTAAACTTGGCACGCGAATTATGTCAAAAACAGGAACTAATTGTGGTGTTGACTCTTCATGATTTAAACCTAGCATCTCAATATTGCGACCGACTGGTGGTACTCGGCAAGGGAACCGTCTACTGTCAGGGAACTCCCCGGACAGTGATAAATGCTGAGACTATCAAAGACGTCTACGGCGCGGAAGTACATGTGTATCCACATCCTGTCAACAAATTACCCACCACGCTGATCGTCCCTGATAAAGACAAATGATTGTGCGGCGGCGATGGAACTAAATATGGCACCTCTATTACCGGAAGCCTTATCATCAATAACCAGAAGATATGATAAACTAGCGTAAGCAATCGGACGCAACCTCGATATGTCCAGGCTTGCGAAATTACTTTGGGGAGGAACCATGGTTGAAAAGAACGGCACGGGACTCGTCCACGTATACACGGGCGATGGTAAAGGAAAGACAACAGCAGCTCTGGGTCTGGCTATGAGAGCCGTAGGTCAAGATATGAAGGTCGCCTTCATCCAGTTTATAAAAGGCAAGTCTTGCGGGGAACATTTCTTTGTTAAGCAGTATAAGCCATTTGAAATAGTCCAGATAAGTATTGGCGACAGCTTCAAAAAATCAAAGGAACAATTGAGTCAGGAAGCTCAGCAGACACTGGCTTACGCTGAGCAAGAGATATCCAGCGGAAAGTACGACCTGGTTGTTCTCGATGAAATCTTTGTAGCCATAAGCCAAGGGCTAATAACCACTAAGCAGGTTCTAGAATTGCTGGACTCGAGGCCGGTTTCGGTTGAACTGGTGCTTACAGGTCGTAATGCCCCTCCCGAGATTGCCCATCGAGCTGACCTGGTCACCGAGATGCTAATGATAAAGCATCCCTTCACCGAAGGGACAAGCGCCCGCCGCGGTATAGAGTATTGAATATTAGGAGACGTATATATGGCCACTTCTCTGGATACGATACTTAAAGAGATAAAACCGCTGGACAGTTCGGCAATGACCGCTGCCCAAAATCGCCAAAACAGCCTGACCAAACCACGAGGTAGCCTGGGCAGGCTGGAAGAGCTGTCCATTAAGCTGGCCGGAATCAAAGGCACAGCCACACCCAAGCTGGAACATAAATCCATAATCATCATGGCTGCCGACCACGGCGTCGCCGCTGAAACCGTGAGCCTCTATCCACAGGATGTAACCCGGCAAATGGTTCTCAATTTCCTTAAGGGCGGCGCCGCTATAAATGCGCTCGCCGCTCAAGCAGGCGCCCGTGTTATCGTAGTCGACATGGGCGTTAAAGGCGGCTTTCAACCGTTGCCCGGACTATTATGTAAAATGATTGACTTCGGCACTCAGAATATGACACAGGGTCCGGCAATGACCCGCCAGCAGGCCATCGATACCATCGAAGCCGGTATACAGACGGTCGAGGCTGAGATGGCCAAAAGAGTTGATATTATAGGCACGGGAGACATGGGTATCGGCAATACCACATCGAGCTGCGCTATCTTCGCCGCCATAAGCGGAAAACAACCGAAGAAAATAACCGGGCGTGGCACAGGCGTCGGCGATAAACAGCTCGCTCACAAAATAAAGATAATAGAAAAAGCCCTGTCAGTTAATAAACCCAGTCCCAAGGACCCGCTGGACGTCCTGGCCAAAGTCGGTGGCTTCGAAATCGGCGGGCTAGCAGGGGTTATACTCGCTGGTGCCGCCTACAGAATCCCCGTAGTCATCGATGGTTTTATCTCCGGGGCGGCAGCGCTTATCGCTTCTGGTCTGTCACCACAGGTTAAAGACTACCTGATAGCAGCCCATCTATCGGCGGAGACCGGGCATGAAGCGTTGCTCCAGTTCCTCGGTCTAAATCCATTACTTAATTTAGATATGCGGCTGGGAGAAGGCACCGGCGCCGTCCTAGGTATATTTTTGGCGGATGCCGCCGTCAGAACACTAACACAGATGGCAACTTTTGCGCAGGCGGGTGTTTCCGAAGCCAAGCCTATGGAACCAAATCCAGGAGTTTAAATTGGGTTTTTGCGCGGCACTTCAGTTTCTAACTATATTTCCCGTGCCTCTCCCGAATAAGGACTATATCAGGGCTTCCTCACAATCTCTGCCTTATTTCCCGCTCATCGGACTTATACTGGGAACCATCTTGCTCGGCCTCTATTATGGCTTGATGCTGGTTCTGCCACAGTTAATCGTTATAGCACTCCTCATTACAGCCCTGGCTATCCTGACCGGAGCGCATCATCTAGACGGTCTGATCGATACCTGCGACGCCGTTTTTACCGGCAAAACAAAAAAAGAACGTCTGGCCATCATGTCTGACACCAGGGTGGGCGCCTTCGGCATAATCAGTGTCGTTCTCTTATTAATGCTCAAGTACGTATCACTGCTGTCCGTATCGATGATATTACCGGCTTTGCTGCTCATGCCCACACTAAGCCGATGGGTAATGTCGTCGGTCATATTCACCTTCCCCTATGCCAGGAAAACAGGTATGGGTCTTCCTTTCAAACAGGGAGCCACCTGGCAGAAGCTGGCCATATCCACTACGATAGCCCTGATTATGGCTGTGGCTTTGCTGAAATGGTGGGGCTTATTGCTTATGGCTATACTTTGGCTAATTGTTTATGGTATAGGCATCTTTTTTCGCAAACGTCTCGGTGGCCTGACTGGCGATACTTACGGCGCCATCAATGAGGTATCAGAAGTGCTGGTACTACTGCTGGTTGTATTGATCGGCAGGTTACAATGATAGCTATTAAGGAGTACAGCAATGGCTAAGCAAGTCATCCTTCTGCTCGGCGGTGCCCGTAGCGGCAAAAGCTACTACGCCCAGCAGCTAGCAGGTGAACTCGGCGATAAAGTCCTCTTCGTGGCCACCGGCGAAGCACTGGATGAAGAGATGCAGGACAGGATTGCCGAACACAAGAAAAACAGGCCTGAAAACTGGCGTACTTTGGAAATAGCAACCGGCGTCGGTAAGAGGATTAAGAAAGAGCTCGGCGACGCTGATGTGGTAGTCATTGACTGCATAACCCTGCTCATCTCCAACCTGCTCCGAGGCGAACCGGGCTATCCCGAAGCGGAAAAGATAGTTAAGGCTGAAATAAACGAGCTTACTCGCTCTATTGGAGCACTTAATGCCAGCTTTATCATCGTATCTAATGAAGTCGGCCTGGGTCTGGTGCCGGAAAACAAGCTCGGTCGTATATATCGCGACTTGCTAGGTAAAGCCAACCAGCTTTTAGCCAGCCATGCTACGGAAGTATATCTCATGCTAGCCTGCCTGCCGGTACAGGTTAAATGACGGAAGACCAATAACTTTCTGCTCCAAACAGTTGGCCGATATATTTTTTAACATCGCAGAAACTCGATGACCAGTGCTGGTTCGACAAATATTTGCCTGCCAACTATAATAGATACAAATAAATAAGATACATTGACATGAATAAACGCGGCTGGCTACGTCACGGCATGGGTAAGGGCATATATCTAGCCTCGATTTTACTGCTGAGCCTATTCAGCGTTTTCTTCTTATTTGCCGGTCCTGTTCAGGCCGCTTTGTCTATCACCAGCTCTCCCCTTTTACCGGATGGCCAGGTAGGCGCCACCTACTACGCAGCGCTGACTGCGACTGGCGATAATCCACCTTTCACATGGAGCATTACCAGCGGAAGCCTACCGCCAGGATTGAACCTGGCAGGTAGCACAGGAGTCATATCGGGCACACCAACGATAGCGGGTACTTACAACTTCACCGCCAGGGTCACTGACAGCGCTGCCGGTTCCGCGAGCCAGCCATTTATCATAAATATTTCGCAACCACCACTGCACTTCTTAACAATCACTTTGGCCGAAGCCAAAGAGGGTGAGCCATACTATGACGTGATACAGGTGAGTGGAGGGACAACACCATATACTTTTTCCATCACCAGTGGCTCTTTACCCTCAGGTTTGACCCTGAATAATTCTTCAGGTTATATCTCAGGAACTCCGATTCAAGGCACCGCCGGTAGCTTCAGTTTCACAGTCGGTGTTACGGACAGTTCATCCCCAGCTATATCCGGACAACAAAGCTTCAGTATAATCGTTGAAAAGGGAGGCTACGAAGCCACCATCACCATCGGCAGCGGCTTAAAAGCTGGTCAGACAAAGGTAAATGTTTCAGGGGGTACAATTGCCACGCTAAGTGGTGGCCAGTCTACAACGCTCAGTCTGGACCTCGGTGCTATTCGCTCCGTTACTGTAGACTCTATCGTCGAAGACCCGACAGAAGAAGGTGTCAGGTATAAAGCTGAGCAAACTAGCATAACGGTAACCCAATCATCTCCTATGGCTACTTTCGACTATAACACCGAGTATTCGATAAACCTGAAAAACGACCCTTCAAAAGTCGGCCAGATATCTGGCTCCGGCTGGTATAAGGAGGGTTACACACTCAGGATCACTGCTCCCGATGAGGTTAATGACACTAATACGCAAGGGGTACAATATCGTTTCACCTATTGGCAGCTACCTACGGGCGAGACAGTTTCGGGTAAAGACCTGAACCTTACAGTCAATGCCGCCGGCACCTGTACAGCTTATTACGATACGTACTACCGACTTACTATATTGTCACCGTACGGCGAACCGGCTGGCGGCGACTGGTACAAGGCAGGAAGCGAAGCCCAATGGAAGATGAACGACCCGCAAGTAAAAATCCAGGGCATTCTGGGTGTCTTCGGAGGTAAACTGAATGCTGTAAATTCCAGCGGCACTACTCTTATGGACAACCCCAAGACAATAACTATAGAGTGGGAACCCGATTATACACTACCGTTCATCATGATACCGCTAACCATTGTCCTAGTTGTCCTAGGTGGTTACGGGCTGTACCTGTTGTTGCGCAGCTTACAGCCTAAGCCGGCACCAGCACCAACACCACCACCATTCTATCCATATACTCCACCACCTCCACCACCACAGGTACAGCCGCCTCAAACCACGGTCGTCATGATAGGTGGAGACAAGCCGAAACTGGGTCCGGCAACGACCAGGGAGCAGCTTATGGAAAAATTCGGTGAGCTCTTGCAAAAATACGAAGATGAGATAAAAACTACGTCAGGGACCAAGGAGCTTCCCGGGGCCCAAGCTCTCGGTTCGGATAAAAGGCTGCCCGTAGGCGAATCAAGGCCGGAGGAAGCTACGGCTGAAGAGGCGTCTGCCACTGAAGATGAAACCGCGACATGTAACTATACCTCGAAGAGGGCATTGAGAGCAGTCGTCAGCGATTGGAGACAAGTCGAAACCAAGACTTCTAAACTACCGTCTAACAAAAAGACAGATGAAGAAATGCCTGGCATATCCATCAAATGGGCGCGTGATATCTACCAAGAATGGGAAATTTTGAGTTGCTGGTTGCCACGCGGTCATAAAGAAAATCATGAAGGTAGCGTAGAAATAGTCTACAGTCTGATGAATACCGTGACCGAAGAAAAAATATATGCTCCAGGACAGGAACTTGAACCTCCTACACCTCATTATACCGAAGGTATGCCGCATGTAGACGTCGCTGCCAGAGAAGTTGTTACCCCTGAAAAGCTGCCGCCCGAAACAGCATCCTGATGGAACGCCCCTGTCTCACTGGAACGAGAAATCGGACTCTAATTCATTACCAAATCGACCGCAGCTTTGACATCATATATGGCATTAATTGACTAAATATAAAAAATAGCCCGTATTATGTTCAAACGGAACTTTTCTAGACTCGGACTCACCTTGGGGCTGGTCGCAGTCACCTTTACTACGTTTCTAACCACACCATCCACCACCGAGGCAGGAACAGTACGATGGAGCACATTCGATACTCCCAGCAATCTGGGGAGCGTCATAGTCAGCCCATCTGAAATTAACGACTTCACCATTGGCACCAACGGCAGGACTTTCTACGCCGTCGATATTCCCAACGGTAAAGTCTACAAGTCACCAGACGGGGGCATTACCTGGAACGACCTGAGCAGTAATTTGATTGGCAGTGGTGCCTCTCTGCCCGCCTGGGATATAACAGTGGCAGATGATAATCCAAACTTCGTAGTCCTAGTAACCAGTGATGGCGGCTTGCCCAAAAAGTTGTTTGTCTCAACGGACGGAGGTACCAGCTGGCAGAACGCCAACAGCCCGGCAATCGATAACATCGGTGTTATTGCCATCTCACCGACCTACGGCAACTACGACATAGCCATCGGCACACGGACCGGGACCGGCGACGGCAACGTTTACATCCTTAATTCGTCCAGCCCTGGGGGTTGGGCTCCTCAAGGCCTAACCGGCGATATACTGGCACTTAAATTCTCGCCCGGTTACAGGGTCGATTTTAGCCTCGTCGCAGTTTCAGCTACTGTCTCAGGTACTTATGTCAACCTTGGCATCCGTGACGCCGCTGCCAACACTACCAACTGGGCGACCTGGGAACCGACGGAGGTCACAGCCGCCGGTGCTGACACATCACCAAAAGTAAACCAGCTAATTAGCGCCGACCTGGAGCTACCGTTCGACTTCTCCGGACAAAGCCCGAATCTGCGCCGTATGTACATCAGCCTAGACGCCACAGCAAACGCCGGTATCTACCGTATTGATAACACCGTCTGTCATCTATTAATGCCTCCCCCACCTTCGAGAATAGCCAGCATCGCTTACTACGGCACCTACAGCTCAGGCAAATTGCTGGCTGGCGCGGTTATCGGCGATACCACTTCAGCCTCGGCTATGACCTGGTTTACCAATGAGCCGGTGACCTGCTCCGGCACCTGCTGGTTCCAGACCCAAAAAGCGCCTACCGGCGGCGGCAATTCCGGCTTTACTAACGCTCGTGTAATCTGGAGCCCCGACGGTAAACGGGCCTATTGCGCTACTGCTTCAGCATCACTCAACAGCGCCGCTGACTGGCCCGGAGCTTATCTGACAGGCAGCCCACTGGACGAATCGGCTTTCTCTTTAAGCCAGGATAACGGCGAGACCTGGAACCAGCTCAGCCTGATGGATACTGAGATTGATTTTCTATCAGACGTGGCTGTGACACCGTCTTCGGATATCATTTATCTGGCTTCGATTAACAACCACGGCGGCATAAACAGCTTCGACAGCATATGGAGGACAACGGGCGCTCCCACGGGTAATACGTGGGAACGTGTCCTCTGCCTCCTATCAGCCACCGATGACATCATCATGCGCACCAACAATGCCGGAAACGACCCGACAATATATTTCACCTCACGTTCAACCAGCGACTTAAGACAATCGACGGACGGAGGTCAGACATGGAATAATACTCTACCCGGAGTTAACGTCACCGACTTTACGGTTACCAGAATCGACAGCACCCTTGCCCTCTACGTTCTGAACGACAGTTTTGTCCGGCGCGGGACTACCAACGGGCAAACCTGGCAGTGGTCGATAAATATCGACACAACCTTGAGCACGGGGCATACCATAAACGCTACCCCTACCGGAGTGGTCGTAGTTGGTGATGGCGGCGAAGGTATGGCAGCCTATTCGCTCGATAGCGGCGCTTCTTTCTTGCGGACAACGGCTATTCCGGAGCCGGGTAAAATGCAGGTAATCGCCGACTATAGATTCCGGAACGCTCTGCCTCTATACGCCGCCAGTGACAGTGCCGCGAGCGAAATCTACTACTGGATTGTAGGCTCCAGCTCATACTGGACACCGATGGGTTCACCCGGTCGCAGCTTCTACAGCCTGGCCCAGCTTGGTACGCTTTACGGTGACTGGTCGAACGGGGGCAGCACTGCAGTTGACCGCACCCTGGAGCCGGAAAAACTCGAACCGCCATACATAGAATGGGATGTATTGACTGTCGGCCTTACTCCCGGCGTTGTTTTTACCCGGGAGCCGTCATCTTTAAAGGTCTCAGCTGGTATCAACCTGTGGGCGATAGACGACAGGCCATATACAGCCACAACCGGCCGGCTATGGAATTTTTACGATGGGCTGTCGCCAAGCCCTCAATACACGCCACCACCCTCACCAAGCCACGAGGTGTTATTCCAGGCACCAGTAGCAATTTCGCCGACAGAGGACCAAGTAATAACTGTATACCTGGATACAGGAAATATCGGAGACATAAAGTTCAAATGGCGACACTACACCGCAGCCGAAGAATACGAGCTGTGGCTGGCCAAAGACGAAGCCTTCAACCAGATAGTTCTGAAACAGAAAATAAAGCCTGATAACGTGCTGTCACCTGCCTGGACACTGCCCGAAACGGTTAGCCTGGAAAAAGGCGGCCACTATTTCTGGGAAATAAGGGTCGTACAGGCGGAGACGGGTGAAACCGGCGAAGGTCAGTGGTCCAAGGTCATGTCATTCAGCATAGCCTCCCCACCACCTGAAGAAATTTCCGGCCCTCAGTCGACGGCGGCAAGCCCACCGAACAGCACCCCGAAAGCACCTGAGTCTGTTCCCTGGATAGCAACGATGCCTCCATTTGTATGGATAGTAGTCGTCTTGCTACTTATCATAATTCCCCTTGGTGTGTTCATCTTAAGCAGAACCAAGAGATAGACCCATATTTTTCGCTAAACGGTTTTCCTTTGTTATTCGTACTTTGAATTTATTTAGCGCTTAGTATTTAGAATTTAGGATTTCCTTAGCTCTAGTGCTAAAATTAGTAGTTAATTTAAAATCACAGGAATTCATATGCCCTTAGATAAAATCATCGTTAAAGGTGCCCGCGAGCACAACCTGAAAAATATAGAATTAGCCATACCCCGTGACAAGCTTGTAGTCATCACCGGCGTCTCCGGCTCGGGCAAAAGCTCTCTGGCTTTCGACACCATATATGCCGAAGGCCAGCGCCGCTATGTGGAATCGTTGTCCGCTTATGCCAGGCAGTTTATAGGACGTATGGAAAAGCCGGATGTAGATTATATAGAAGGCTTAAGCCCGGCCATCTCAATCGACCAGAAAGGACCATCTCATAACCCGCGCTCAACCGTGGGCACCATGACCGAGATCTACGACTATTTGAGGCTTCTCTTTGCCCGCGTCGGTCACCCCCACTGCCCCAAATGCGGCCGTGAAATCTGCCAGCAGACGGTACAACAAATAGTTGATGCAGTTCAGCAAATACCGGATAGTAGCAGAATCATGATTCTGGCGCCGCTGGTCAGAGACCGCAAAGGCGAACACCTGTCAATTATCGATGACCTGCGCAAGGCAGGTTTTGTCCGTGTACGCGTTGACGGACATATACGCGACCTGTCCGAAGAGTTCGAGTTGGACAAGAATAAAAAGCACAAAATCGAAGCTGTCGTTGACCGCCTACAGATAGGCGAAACTGAGAACAGTCGAATTGCCGACTCGATAGAAACCGCCCTCAAGCTGGGGGCCGGGGTTGTTCTAGTTTCGATTACCGATGGCGAAGAGTTGCTTTTTTCAGAGCATTTCGCCTGCGTAGTCTGTGGTATGAGTCTGGGCGAGGTCGCCCCACGTACCTTCAGCTTCAACAGCCCGCATGGCGCCTGCCCGGCATGCAGCGGACTTGGTGTAAAGCTGGAGATAGACCCGGACCTGCTTATACCAAACAAGGAGCTCACTTTAGCTCAGGGCGCTATCCATGCCTGGGGATGGTTTGCCTGGCATGCGAGCGAACTCCAAGACGTAGCCCACCGCTATGGTTTTTCCCTCAGCACTCCGGTCAGTAAGCTCAGCAAAGAGCATCTCAATCTGGTGCTATACGGAGAGAATGGAGAACTGGTCAAATATAGAAACCGCTATGGCCGTGTCAGGGAATACTTTACCGGATACGAAGGGGCCATTCCCTACCTGGAACGGATTTATCGCGACACCGAATCCAGCAATACCCGCGCCGATATCGAACGACATATGGCCTCCTCTCCCTGCCCCGTATGTAAAGGAAAGCGGCTAAAGCCTGAATCTCTGGCCGTTACCATCGACGGTATGAATATAAGCGACGTCACCGAGCTGTCGGCTTCCGCAGCTTTGCGCTGGATATGCCTGCTCACCGACCAGACTCAGCCCCTTTTGTCACCGAACGAGATGAAAATAGCCCATCAAATACTCAAGGAGATAATAAGCCGACTCGGCTTTCTTACGGACATAGGGCTCGGCTACATTACATTAGACCGACCGTCGGCAACCCTTAGCGGAGGCGAATCTCAGAGAATTCGTCTGGCCACACAAATCGGCAGCGGACTCATGGGAGTGCTTTACATCTGCGATGAGCCTACCATCGGCCTGCACCCGGCTGATATTCATCGTCTCGTGGGCACCATGAAGCGGTTACGCGACCTCGGGAATACCGTCCTCATAGTTGAGCACGATGAAGCCATGATGCGGGCAGCCGACCATATTATCGATATGGGGCCAGGAGCCGGAGAACATGGCGGCCAGGTTGTGGTATCAGGCAGTCCCGAAGACGTCATGCAGTCCCCCGAATCGATAACCGGCCAGTACCTCAGCAAAGCCAAACAAATATCTTTGCCGCAAAGCCGTCGACCCGGCTCAGGAAAGGAACTGATAATTAAGGGTGCCCGAGAAAACAACCTGAAAAATATAGATGTACCTATACCGCTGGGCAAGTTCGTCTGCATAAGCGGTATATCCGGCAGCGGTAAAAGCACGCTGGTCAACGAGGTGCTGTATAAGAAGCTGGCACAAATATTCTACAGGGCCAAGGACAGGCCGGGGAAATGTGACGATATAGTCGGCATCGAAAATATCGATAAGGTTATCAACATAGACCAGTCACCCATCGGCCGTACACCCAGAAGCAACCCGGCTACCTACACCGGCACCTTTACGCCCATACGCGAGCTTTTTGCTAGCGTGCCTGAAGCCCGTATGCGCGGCTACCGGCCAGGGCGCTTTTCCTTCAACGTCCGCGGTGGCCGCTGCGAAGCCTGCCAGGGCGAAGGCTACATTCAAATAGAAATGCAGTTCCTTCCCGATGTTACGGTGCCCTGTGAGGTTTGTAAAGGCAAGCGTTACAATCGCGAGGCGCTGGAAATCTACTTCAAAGGAAAAAGCATAGCGGAAATTCTAGATATGACCGTTGAGGAAGCTTTAACCTTTTTCGAGCACTTCCCCAAGGTGAGGAACAAACTGGAAACGCTGAGCGATGTCGGTTTAGGTTATATACGCCTAGGACAGCCGGCGCCCACTCTTTCGGGCGGTGAAGCCCAGCGCGTCAAACTCGCCACCGAGCTGTCTCGCCGCTCCACGGGCAAGACCCTTTATATCCTCGATGAACCGACTACAGGCCTGTCATTTCCTGATATAGCCTGCCTGCTTCAGGTGCTTCAGCGCCTTGTAGATGCCGGCAACACCGTTGTTATTATCGAACATCATGTCGATGTGATGAAAAATGCTGATTTTATTATAGACCTCGGTCCTGGTGCCGGCGATGAAGGCGGTTCCATTGTTGCTACCGGTACACCCGAAGAGGTGGCAAGAGTAGAAAATTCCTTCACCGGTAAATACCTGCACGACTTATTGGAAAAGCAGAAGATGGAGTTA
The DNA here is from genome assembly GCA_964545945.1 of uncultured Dehalococcoidales bacterium. Taxonomy (GTDB): domain Bacteria; phylum Chloroflexota; class Dehalococcoidia; order GIF9; family UBA5629; genus 9FT-COMBO-48-23. The sequence goes on along the minus strand of CAZJID010000009.1, from coordinate 8,126 downwards.
TCCTTAGCCAAGCAATAGCGTGGTTTATTCCGAGGTTTTTTGTATCTCTCGCGCCATCAAATTCTGGTGCGCATATTTGTAGAGTTCGACAATGGTCGCCGTCAAAGGCACAATCAGTATTATGCCCCACAGACCGGCAAGATAGGCACCCAGAGGCAGTAAAACTAATATCAAAGCCGGATGTATCCGCAAATAGGTCCCGTGAATTCTAGGGACCAGCAGCATATTCTCGAGCAGTTGGACAGCCAGATAGACAATAGCCACCCAGATTGCTTTATCCGGTGCAATAGCCAGGGTGACAATTACACCGACAGCGCCACCAATCCACGGCCCGAGTATGGGAACGAATTCCATCAGCCCTTGAAGAGCAGCCAGAGCCGGAGCCAGCGTTATCCCCAAAGCCGCCAGTCCTATAAAACAGAGAACGGCAACAGTCGCCGAGAGCACCAGTTGAGCCCGAATCCATCGACCCAGAACCTTATCGATGACGCCAACAACGCCTCTAACATGTACCCCCACCGACGGAGAAAAAGCCGAATAAAAGCCACTTTTTAGCCTTTCCCAATCTTTTAAGATGTAAAAGAGAAACACGGGCAGAGCAATAAAACTGACGATTACACCAAACGTGCTGGAAACAACGGACACGCCCCTGGTAAATATGTTTCGCATAGCATTCCCCAAGGCCGTACCCGCATTTTGAGCTAAATTCCCGGTCTGCGCCGCTGTTTCGGGTGGAAGCAATCTCTGAATAGCATCAAGCCAGCCCTGCACGGTTTTTAAACCTTCGGAAAAATACTGAGGCGCATTTTTCAGCAAAAGTGAAAAAGAACTCACCACACCAGTGAAGATATAGAAGGCCAGTAAGCCCACCACTACCAAAATAACGATAAAAACAAGCGTAATAAGGGATGCTCGCCTGGCTGATAGCCATCTGCCTTGAACGGGCATTTTCTTTTCGAGCCAGGCAATGAGAGGATACAGAAGGTACGCCAGTATCAGGCCGACTACAAAAGGAAGAAGAACTCTCCAAAAAATATAAAGAAGCGAAAAGACTATTACTACGCCCAGTATGAAAACTAACAGGCGCCACTGTCTCTTGAAGATATTACCCGATGTCTCCAAAATCAGCCTATATTAATATGTTCAGCCTCCAAACGCAACTATATATATCTGGAGTATATTTCATAGCGGCTCAAACCATTGTGCAGAGCCGGGGAAACTACTATAAAAGGTAAAAATCAATTGTGCTCAGGCTTCCTCTATTTTCTGTCCAGCCTTCTTCACAGTTTCGCCCGCCGTTTCTCTTGCTCTTCTCACAGACTCACCCGCAGTCTCCCTTGCTCTTCTCACAGTTTCCGTTGCCCTTTCCCTGACTGCTTCAGCTTTCTCCCTCAATAACTCCCTTGTCTCCGCGCCCGGGCGTGGGGCAAAGAGAAATCCGATAGCAACGCCTATAGCCGCCCCCACGATAAATCCTATTCCAAAACCAGAGCCACCTTGTCCGTCAGCCATTGCAACCTCCTTCCTGTTCTTTCTTCTTAAAAAATTTAGCAGCTAACTGAATGCCTTCAGCTATGCCCCGAATCAAAACTCCAAACTGGGATATGGGCTTTATCACTTCATCCCTTACCGTAGAAGTGATCTCCTGTACGGTAGCCGTTGTCGTCTTCAGTGAACTCAGTATCGGCTGCACCTTTTTGTACAATAAAAATACCAGTACCGCGACCAATATGACGACCAGCGTTATCACCAATCCAGAAATGCAGATGACAAGGTCTCTAAACCACCCGATATCCATGGGTAACACCTCCCTTTATTTCTTACGTGAAACCGTTGATTGCTTGCGTGAAGCTTCTGACTTCTTTGGTAAAGGCTTTGATTTCTTTTCGCGCAGCCATAGAGTCACGCCGACTGCGATAAGAGCCCAAGCAGCGATAATTATCTGTGCCTGAGTTGCTGAAACAAGACCGTAGCCCACCAGAACGGTATTGTAGTTGGTAACGAGATAAATCGAACTGGCCAGCAGATAGAATTTCCATCCCCTGCCTTTAGCCAGTCCCCACCCTGCCAGGGCTGTAGACGCTACATTCAGACCCAATACAAAAAAACTTTCCCATAACCCTAACAACGCCGGAAATCCATGGACCTGAACAAGCTGCCAGCTCCACTTGTTGTCTGCAATGAAAAAGTTGTTCGACCATTGTGCCAATAACCACCCAAAACCGGCACCGGCCACAGCACCGATTAGCAGACCAAATTTAGGGTCGATATCCTTATTTTTTCGCCACCAGTAAACGGTCACCGGCACCAGCTTGGCCCCCTCCCATATCAGCCCAAAAATAAATATAGAAGGTATGCTGATAAGCCAACCCCAACTCTGAACAGCCTGCTGCCCCAATAAGTTGCTTATCAACCAACTCACCCCGTAGCCAAGAGGGAAAGAGGTAATAACGATGGCTATAGGCGCTGAGATAGCCCCACCGGCCAGTACCGCCCACAACCACGGCCTGGATATCAGCGGCGGTCGGAAGCAGGCAAGCCAAATAGCAGCGGAGACTGTCGCCAAAGTCCACCCTAAAATGCTGGGTTTCGCCCAAAAATATGTAGTAAGGAAATAAAGAATTTGCTGCGGCACGAGTTACCTCCTAAGGTTTCATTATATAAGGTTCTGGTATATAAGTCACCTAGATGTATCGTGGATTGTGGACAGCTTTAGGTTATGTGTTTCAGCTGACCTGCCACCAGGTCGGGACATTTGACAAGGGCGGTATGGTTTCGGTGGACTTTGGTTTAATATAATTATCATAAACAAAGTAGGCCGCCAGTAATATAATCGCTATTATAATCAAGCCAAGGCATCCGGTAAGCCAGGGGTCGGACTTCGACTTCTTCTTTGGCTCCTCCTCGCTAACCTCCGCCTGCACTCTGTGAGCCGCTGGCTGCTTGGGAAATGGTTTTACTCTTTGCGGAGTTGGCCAGTAAAGGCTTTGCCGGCAGCCGGGACAATTTACCAGTGTTGAGTCGACTACAGCACCGCAATAGGGACAGTTATACTGGAACCTTTGCCCGCATACCTGGCAGTTTACCTGACCTACACAATTCTGCGCGCCGCATACGGGGCAGGGGAAAATTTGTTGCATATTATTTGTCAGCCCTTACAGGAACCAAAAAATCGCTCAACAATCGTAGCCTCTAATTTTAACCCGCCAAGCCTTATTCTTCAAGCCAGCCACCAAACATGTAAGTTCCTTTGCACATCGGCACTCAAAAAAGTATACTCTAACTCAATTTCTACGAATAAACCTAATTATAAGTATTTACCAATGGTAATCAAAATCGTAACAGACAGCTGCTCCGATATTACACAGGAGGAAGCTAAAAAACTGGGTATCACCGTTGTACCCGCCTATCTTCATTTCGGCAATGAGGTCTATCGTGACGGAGTAGACATAGATTGCGAGCGATTTTGGGAGAAACTAACTACCGGTTCGGTTCATCCATCTACGGCGGCGCCATCGCCGGGAGATTTCGTGATAGTATACGAAGAGCTAGCTAAAGAGACGAGCGAGATAGTTTCAGTTCATGTCACTCGCAAACACAGTGCCATGTACGATTCTGCCTTGGTAGCTAAAAATATTGCTGCCGAAAAAGGGCTTAAGATTGAAGTTATTGACTCCCATGGAGTTACCATGTGGCAGGGGCTTGTCGCCATGGCTGCCGCCGAGGCTGCCAGGGCCGGCTGCAGCCTGCAACAGGTAGTAGATACGGCCTACAACACTATCAGGCAACTACGCGCCCTAGCCCTTCTGGACACCCTGAAATATGTCATCAAAGGCGGACGCGTGAGTAACACTATTTTCACTCTGGAATCAAAGCTCAGCATCAAGCCTCTGATTACACTGGTCAATGGCGAGATACGCCCGGCTGGTTTGGTCCGTAACCGGACAAAGGGTATAGATCGGCTGCGGAAATTAGTATCCAAAAAAGACCTTGAGGACGTCGCTATTTTGTATAGTACTTCGATCGCCGATGCTCAAGCGCTAGCCGACTACGTCCGGTCGCAGTTTCCACATATAGTGCCGAGAATAGACAGGCTGGGACCTGCGTTGGGAACACATGCTGGTCCGGGTGCTTTAGCTCTAATTGTTAAGCTTGCTGAATAGAATACAGGGGCAAGCCGGCCACTCCGGACTCAGCCCTGACGACTACTTCCGAGCAACGCATCAATATCTTTAACCAGCTTTTCACCTTCCTCGGCTGTCAATCCAAGATTTCCCTCAAGCTTGCTGATATATCTGTCCAGCTCCGGATACTGTCTCCTCGCCTCGGCTATTTCTATGTTCTGTTCCGTCACCTCGTTATCGATAGCAGTAAAATCGATATTCAGCTTAAGGTGCTCATTCAATAGCTCTAGGACTTTTTTGCAAGCCTGCGGGTCCTCTACGGTCATTAAGTAGAACGGAACAGGCACCCAAAGACAGGCTCCGGAAATACCCCTGTTTTTAGCGGCCCAAATCAAATATGAACTGAATGTCGGCCTTTGGCCATCCTGTGTTTCATAGTCCATTTCACTGAACACATCATAGCGCTCTAAAATCTTTTTCATCTCTGGCGAATTGACCACGGGTAACAGCGTCCGCGGCATTGTATGCGCGCCCGGTAGCACCATACCACCAATGGTGTATATCTGCATAACCCCAAAGTATTTCACGGCAACATCCAGGATAATATTAATAAATTGGTACCAGTCGAACCTGGGTATGTCACTCTTAAAAAACACCAGGTTTTTATTTCTACTTCCGTAGAATTTGCTTTCCGGAAATTGGGCGACATCGCTTTCTACCGAGACGCCACTGAGCGAGAAAAAACCTTCCGGACTGATCTCACCAAGTGGCCGACATTTCAGTTCTCTGGATATATAATCGACAACTTTTGAGCCCAGCCTAGCCACATCCTGGTTCCAGGCCACAATCAGCGAAGAGCTATCGAACTTTTGTCTGGTAAAAAGTTTGAATGATTTCGCTTCGCTCAAAATTATTCTCTCCCTGCATCCTTCTTGAACAACCTGTCTATCTCTTGCAGGATTTTCTTCTTGTCATCCTCGGTTATCGGTTTTGGCGGCTTCGATTGAACCACGTACTTCAATTTATCTAACTGTTCCTTGATCTCAGAAGGAAGCTTCTCATAAACACTCTCGATTTCATTGTCGCTCTGCCGTATAAGCACGTCTATCTCATCCATGGGTATTTTTACATCCAGCGCAGCACTTAATACCTCTAATACCGCTTTAGAACCTTTCGGGTAAGGAACTGGGAAACCGTGAACATAAACCGGTATCTCGCCCATCACACATACGGCTTCTAATCCTCTTTTTCTGGCTGCGCCCAGTAATAGCCCGTTTAAGCCGGTAATGTTGCCCTGCCCGCTTCCCCCTTCAGCTTCAGACATAAGAACAGTATTTTCATAGCTTTTCATTTCGTTAATCAGGTTTTGACTATTGGGTACCACCCAAACCCTGGACATGGAAGTATGATGTATAGGGGCCACGGCCGCACCCGAGGTGTAGGCCCTCCGGCAGCCGAATTTTTCAGCTACATCAAGAACGAGATTAGCCATTCTATAGGCATTAGCTCCCTCGGCATAAACACCACCCCCGTTCGTGGGCTGTTCTTCGCCGATAAAGAACAATAAGTCCTTTATGCCGGTTTTTTTAAAATAAAACTTATTGTCGGGAAACTTCAAATCTTTAAGTTCGCCGTCTTTTATCGTTATTTTGCTCGGATAGAAAAAGTCCCACGACTCTATCTCACCTAATTCTTCAGCTCCAACAGCCCTTCTCAGCATATCGACTGCCATAATGCCGATGTTCCCGATTCCCGGCCAGCAAGCCACTAGAACGGGAGCAACCAGCTCAGGCTCTTTATAAAGTCTGATACCCATCATTGCCTCACTAATTTGGACTTATATGTGATAAGTATAACATAACCCCGAATATCGGCTGCCAAGCTACTCAGTATATCATCACTGAAATTAGAGAGCTAGATCAATCACGAATATTGAAAGAGTACCAGGTTACTGTGATAAACTAAGCAGTTGCAGAAAACGTCAGGAGGAATCCTTGTTTAATACAATACACGTATTTCGCGTTAAGCCCGGCCAGGAACTGCTTGATAGCATAACAAGTTATTGTGCCGAATCAGGCATCACTTCAGGAGTTATAATCGGCATTATCGGTTCGCTGGAAACCGCCAAGCTCAGTTTCTTGAAAGCCTTACCGGGGAAATATCAAAGCGTCGATTACAGCGGCCCGTTAGAAATCGTCTGTGCCCAGGGTTCAGTGGCCCTGAAGGATAACGCACCTATCATTCATATACATATACAGCTCTCGACGCCGGAAATATCCTGCGGCGGCCATTTAGCCCGGGCCACTGTGTTTTCCACCGCCGAGGTGACTATAGGCGAACTCGATCATCAGCTTATGAGACAGTCAGACGACTATACCGGCCTTAACGAGCTGGTCGACTAACAGTCCGACAAGGAGATAAATGAGCAACATCACGGAACAACTGAGGCCTATCTTTAAACCTGCGTCAATCGCTATACTAGGCGCTTCGGACCAGCCAGGCAAATGGGGTTACGTTATGGTTCAGAGGCCGCTGAACACCGGATTTAGTGGTCCCATATACCCAGTCAACCCGAATAATAGAGACATATTCGGCCTGACTACGTATCCCAGTATCACGGACATTCCCCACAACGTCGACCTGGCAGTAATAGTGGCTCCTGCTGCCACCACACCGATGCTGATGCGAGAATGCGTGGCCAAACATGTCAAAGGTGCCGTAGTCATTTCCGCTGGATTTGCTGAGGCAGGTAAAAAAGGTGCAGCGCTTCAAGACGAGCTGGTAAACATAGCCAGGCAGGGAAGAATACGATTTGTTGGCCCCAATTGTATGGGAATATGGAGCGCGGCTGGCAAGCTCAACCTGAGCTTCGAGCGGGCTCCCCAATCCGGAGCTATCGCCTTCGTTTCCCAAAGTGGTACCTTCGGCGGCTATCTTTCTGAAATAGCCAGCGCTAAGGGATACGGCCTAAGCAAATTTATAAGCATAGGCAATCAGGCTGATATAACCGCTTCCGAATATCTGGAATACCTGGCCGACGATGATGACACAAAGGTTATCGTTTTCTATATGGAGGGTTTCAAAGACGGCAGGAGATTCTTCCAGCTTGCCAGAGAAATTACAAAAAGGAAACCAGTAATCATATTCAAGGGTGGCAGTACAGTTGCCGGTTCCAGAGCCACCTTGTCCCATACCGCTTCGCTCGCTGGTTCAGAAGAGATATTCGATGTCATGTGCCGGCAGGCAGGCCTCGTTAGAGCCCGCGAGGCTATACACTCCTTCGAAATGGCAGAGGCACTGGTGGGACAACCTTTGCCCCGGGGGAAACGGGTAGCCATCATGGGCAGCGGCGGCCAGGGCGTCGTCGTCACCGATGCCTGCGTTTCAATGGGGCTTGAAGTTCCTGAGTTTGACAGAGAGACAACACGCAGTATTCAAAAACTATTGCCGGCTCACGCTCCGCCAGCCAGAAATCCCGTTGATTTCGCCGGCAGCTATCGTACCACCCTTAATGAGGTGCTGGTAGTCGAGAAACTGCTCAGTCTCGATTATATCGACGGTATTATAACCAACGTTCCTATAACTCCCATGATTTGGGGGCTTAAACCCGCATCGGCGGAAACGGACAAGGCGTTATCTGCTTCAATCGAAATTTCGTTTCAAGCTGTCAGACGTTTTGCTGAACTTCCTCAGAAACATGGCAAGCCTATAGTCACCATACGCTTTCGTCGCATCGACGACTCCACTATAGACATACTCAAAGGAGCCGGTATACCGGTATATGACACCCCAGAGCAGGCGGCCCGTGCCATGGCTGCCCTGGTCAAATATGCCAAATCCCGGAGCAATGACTAGCTGCAGTTGTCCCTCCCCCTGGGGAGGGAGCTAGAGGGAGGGGAAAATACTACCTTGACACTATCTCGACGCAAAAGATATACTTTTCGGACGAGGGCCATTAGCTCAGTCGGTTAGAGCACGGTCCTGATAAGACCGGGGTCTGTG
>CAZJID010000008.1:0-39074 GCA_964545945.1 uncultured Dehalococcoidales bacterium | reverse complement strand
ACCAGTATAGCGGCAGCGGCGCCATCACTGTTGCCGCAACAGTCGAACAGACCCAGCGGCCAGGCGATGATGGGTGCGTTCATAACCTGCTCCAAGGTTATTTTGTTGCGGAAGTGTGCTTTGGGACACATGCTACCGTTGTTATGGTTTTTAACGGCGATTTTGCCGATAGTTTTCTTACCATCCTCGGGGCTCAGGTTGTAGGTGTAGAAGTATCTGGTAGCGATGAGAGAAAAGCTGCCGGGCGAAGTTCGGCGGGCTTCCAGTACGGGGCCCATACCACGGCCGGTGCCCAGGCCGGGAAACCCCGTGTCCTTTAGCTTTTCCACGCCGAGGGCAAGTACAATATCGTACATTCCGGAAGCCACGCCAAAGCAGGCATTCCTGAGGGCTTCGTGGCCGGTAGTGCACCAGTTTTCCACACGTGTCATCGGGATTCTAAGCTTTAACGAGTTGGCGGCATGGGTAGCTCCGATGCCTGTTGCCGGAGCGGTTACGGTTCCGAACCAGCAGGCCTGTATGTCCTTGGGGGCTATACCCGCATCTTCATAGGCTTCGTAAGCTGCTTCGATAGCCAGGTCGTCGAGGCCCGCATTCCAGCGCTCACCGAACTTAGTGCAGCCCATACCTATTATTGCGATTTTATCTTTTATGCTTTCCATTCCTATTGCCTCCTATCTTACGGGTCGACATTTCCAGAAATAATTGTACATGCCGCCCCCTTCGTATATTCTTCGGAACGTCATCTCTACGGGCATACCTATTTTTATAGTCTTGGGGTCGCAGTCTGTCATTATGGCATAGATTCTGGCTTTTTCCAGGTCGGACTCGATAACTATCTGCGGGATTACTGGGTCGTCGCTTCTGCCGGCCAGATTGTCCAGAGAGAAGGTGAAAACCTTTCCTTTTTTATCGGAAAGCCTGACTTCTTCAAAATCATCTTTGGACTGACACTGATAGCATACGCGTTGTATAGGGAAGGTAATCAGCCCGCAGCTCTTACATTTACTGCCATGGAAGCGGAGAGACCAGTTGCGTTCTCGCCAGCTGACGCTGGCTGAAGGAAACAGACGGAAGGCTTCTCCGGGCTGTGGTTCAAGTATCCCGCGATAGCTAAGATAACGTTCGTAAGTTGGCAGCGCCAACTTTGAAGCCAGGGAACCTTTAACTCCGTGCCTTCCCGCCTTGATTTTATTTATTTCGGCGGTGACTTCGATGAGGAAAGCATCGCTGCCGTCACCGTAGCTGGCGACAAGGATATTATCTCCGCCTTTGGCTTCTTCCAGTGCTGCTACCAATAACAACAGGGCATGGCTGCAGCCGCAGACGCCTAAATTGGCGGCGAGCAGGTCCTGAAGCTGCGCTTTGGGGTCGAGACCAACCTGCCGGGCAAGCTGCTGCTGTGTTCTGGTCGTGGGCGCGTAGAAAACCGCTTTGGTTATCGATGCAGGCGTGAGGCTCTGCTTTTTCATTAAACCGGTGATTACCTTAGACATGTTTTCAAGGTAACCATGCTCGATTATGAAGCGGTCCTCCCATGATTGTACGAAGGTATCTTTATCCAGGCGCCATACGTCGTACATTTCGTTTGAGACCGTTTGACTGGCTTTGACACTGGCTACGGGTTTCCCCTTTTTACTTACTAGCAGAGCCACTGCGCCGTCACCTAAGTGCTGTTCATAGTCAGAACGCGGGTAGCCGAGGCGGCAGTCGGAGGCGACAACGATTACATTTTCGGCTGAACCGCTGTTTATTGCATCGAGCGCCGCTCTGAAAGCGCCGGTTCCTGCTCGCAGGCTGTTGCCGAAGTCAGTGGTGATTATGTCGGGCTTCAAGTCGCAGGCGGCTGCCACCATAGCGGCGCATTGTTTCTCTTTGAAAGGTGGCGTAGTGGAGGCAAAATATAAACCGTCGACGCTGTCACGGTCCATTCCAGCGAGGCAGTCGAGCACGGCCTCCACAGCCATGGTCACTGTATCTTCATCGTTGTTGGCCACGCTTCGCTCACCGCCGAAAGACGCTCTGCCCCAGGCGGCACCTATAGCGTCACGATTCAATCGCCAGATTGGGATATAAGCTCCATAGGATACTATTCCGGACATGGGAAACCTCCTTGCATGTTAGTGTTTTTTGAAGGTTGTTCTAATAAAGAAACAAGAATGTCTCAGACTGCAAGCGATGGTTGGTATCTTAAAGGTGTCTCAAGACAGGAAAGCTTATCACATCAGCGCCCAATATTTCAATAGCTGAGACCTGAGTGTTCGGTACTTGATCAAGCTACAATATACCGATATAACATGAATGTTAAGTTTTGAAGATGGTGTAAAGCTTAATATGGTGCGCAGAGTTAACGCTATTTTTAGAAATAGCGCATACCCTTCAATTTAAATAATTTTAAGTGCGGTAGGCTTAGAGTATACGGATTTTCGCGGATGTCTCTTTGAGAATTTAAGGACCCGTGAAAAATCCTCTGGGGTCAAATAGCCTGAGCAGCGTTATTTCCTCTTCGGTCGCTGGCTCGGCTTTCTTTAAGTTTGGAGCTATCTCGAGCTCCCAGCCGACCTTTTGTCTTATCTCCGCTATTCTATCTTCAACTTTTTCTTTGGCTTTTGAGGGGACGTATGATGTCAGCGTGAAGGTCTCTTTGTCGCCGATTTTCTCGAAGACGCCGACGTCAGTAACGAGTGTCTTTACCTTCCCTCCGGGGAATGTAATATACGGCACTTTTTCTATTAGCCTGGATTTGCCCGAGGTTATAACGACAATCGTTTCCCTATTGTTGGTTGCTATGTCGTTGGCTCCCCCTGAGCCGACTAGGTAGGTAACACCCGGAATTTTCGTCGAGTTGGCATTGCCGAATTTGTCTACCTGGCCTGCAGCTAATACACCCATGCATTGATTTGTGGGTCCGCCCACGAAGACGCTCAGCATTGTCTCTATATTGTTCAATATCTTGCAGGTCTGCATATTATGGTGGCTGAATATGGTCGGGTCTGAAGCCCTCGGCATATAACCGTACATACCTATTTCGGCCATCAAGTCTACTTCATGGCCTTTTTCTTTAAGGCTGTTGGTAGCCAGCCACGTTGCCAGGTTGGAAAGTCCGAGACCGGTTAAAATGGTTTTATATCCGCCAGCTATGAATTTGTTGAAGATTACGTGTGCTGCAGTAATCACCGCCGTTTCTGAGCGATTTAGCTGTCTATCAAAGTTCATCTTTGGTATTTCAGCCATTGTTTCAGTTTTCCATGAGTCGGAGCAGGCCTTTCCTTTGAGATAAAGTAGCCGGTCTCTACCGACCTTGGCTAGGTACTCATTGTGGTCTTTGCAGTCCAGAATCCAGTGTTTTATCCACTTCTCGAATTTCTCCTGATCCCTTGAGGCATCTCTGACGTCGGTAACGAAGTCGTAGTCGTCGAAATAATCCTCGAATTCCGGCAGGCCGCAGTTTGTTGTACCGCCGGGATGAGCGCCATAGGGTACCTCGCATACCGCCTTGACCATGTAAGACGGGATACGGACGAGATGCGAATATTTGCGTATGTATTCCGTGGGCACGATTTTCTCAGCGCTGACTATGACCCCGTTTTTCGCTCCCCAGGCACCGAAAACGTCGGGTACCAGTGGATAGGTCTGTATCAAATTACCGCAACGGTCGGCGGCGATAGCGTGAATCAGGGCTATATCCGGTCTTAGCTCTTTCATCAGGCCGATTTTTTCTTTGGGATTGAACGGATTCGAAATTACCTTGAATGAGTCCTTGTTTTCCTGCTCCATGGAGCTGCCTATAATCGACCTGGTAGGGGTGAAACCCCAGCCCATGGCGCCGGCCCGAAGCCTTTGAACTACGGTGAGCATCGTCCAGTTTTCAAACTCAACCTCACCAGATAGGTAAGCTTTCTGGATGACAGGATTTGGTCCGGAGCTAGGGTAGCCATCGCCGGCGAAACTGGCGATGAATTTCTTTACCATCTTCCCTTGAATTAAAGATAGGACTGTGGAAGCTACGTTGTTTATGATTGTGAAACCTGGATTTTTACCCCAGAATTCTCTGACCAGTTGGTAGAATAAAACGCCACCCCGCCCGGCAAAATGTATGGTCATTCCTTTCCTGATATGCCGGCGTATAGCTTCTTCGACTGAGCATAGCTTATCTTCTCCTTCAACTATGGGTATCTGGAACTTAGAGTCTATGAACGCGTTTAATTCTTGTGCATTCATGCGCTTGCTGTGAGGTTTCATTTGATGGTTTTTGAGAGGCCAGGATTCTCAGATAGTAGCATTTGACTTGATAGCTGTCAATATTACATTGAGGTTACTCCAACTTTGGAAAATTTTATTGATATCTTCTCGTTTGCACTTAAAAGAACCATGATGCTACAATGTCTTTCGAAGCTATGGTGCTCAGCGACAGGACAATCAGACAGGAAATTTCCAGGGGCAGGATTGTTATCGAGCCTCTTGAGCAGGATTGTATCCAGCCGGCTAGCGTGGACCTGCATCTGGATAAAAAACTCTTGGTCTTTAAGTCGCAGCGATATCCCGCGTATATCGACGTCAGGCGCAACTTGGACCATTTGAATAAACTGGTGGAGATCGATGAGGAAAAACCTTTTTTCCTCAATCCAGGAGAGTTCGTGCTGGCCAGCACTTTCGAGTCAATCAGTCTGCCTGACGATATCGTGGGCAGGCTCGAAGGAAAAAGCTCCCTAGGCAGAATCGGGCTTCTCATTCATTCCACAGCCGGTTACGTCGACCCCGGATGGCAGGGGCACCTGACTCTGGAGCTATCAAATGTGGCCAAATTGCCCATCACCCTTTACTACAATATGAAAATCGGGCAAATCTCATTTCTAAGATTGACAGCCCCTGTCGAAAGAATGTATGGTACGGCTGAACTGGGAAGCAAATATCAGGGGCAGACCGAACCGACCGCCAGCAGGTATCATGAGAACTTTGTGAAGGGGACTTAAATGTTAGCTCGCCCAAAGGATTTCATGGAATGCGCACTGTCACTGGCCGGTCTGGCTATGGGCTATACCAGCCCCAATCCGGCGGTCGGTGCCGTGGTGGTAAGTGATGGTGTCGTGGCGGGTTTAGGACATACCCAGCCGCCCGGTTCAGAGCATGCCGAAGTGATGGCACTTCGACAGGCAGGGCAAAAGGCTAAAGGGGCGACGATGTATGTCACCATGGAACCGTGTTGTCATCAGGGACGTACGCCTGCCTGCACTCAAGCCATCATTGATGCCGGTGTTTCCGAAGTCCATGTGGCTTTGATAGACCCCAATCCTTTGGTTGCCGGGAAGGGATTAAAAACACTGAAGGCTGCTGGTATCAAGACATTTGTCGGCCAGCATGAAGAGCGGGCCAGGGAGATAAACGAAGGTTACATTAAGTATATAACTACCGGCATGCCGTTTGTTATTGTCAAGTTCGCTATGAGCTTGGATGGCAAAATCGCCACCAAAACCGGTGATTCCAAATGGATAAGCAATGATGAATCGTTGAAGTTCGTGCACTTTATGCGCCATATTGTCGATGCTATCATGGTTGGGGCAAATACGGTGGTCACTGATGACCCGCAGCTTTCTGCCAGGGGATGCAGCGGCAAAGGCGGTAAGATAAAGCTGCAACCTTTGAGGGTTATTGTCGATGGTAGAGGGCGGACGCCGCTATCGGCACGGGTTTTTAAAGAACCCGGAAAAACACTTGTAGCTGTTGCCAAACCTTTTAACGCGAAAGCTACTGAGAACTTTAAGAAGACAGGCGCTGAGATTGTAGAATTACCCGCTGAAGACGGCGTAATAGACCTGAAAGAGCTTTTAGGTGTTCTCGGTAAACGCGAAGTGACCAGCGTTATGGTTGAAGGCGGCAGTGGTCTTTTGGGTTCACTGTTCGACTGCGGGCTGGTGGACAAAGTCCTGGCTTTCGTGTCTCCCATGATAATAGGCGGTGACAAAGCTAAGAGTGCGGTTGGTGGTGAAGGTACCAGAAAAATGTCCGAAGCGCTGCATTTGAAACGCATCAAGATAATGGAATTCGGCGATGACGTTTTAATCAGCGGTTACACAAACGGAAAATAATCATGTTTACCGGTATAGTTGAGGAAATCGGGGAAGTCAGAGCCATCACCCTCGGACGTCTGTATATCGAGGCGGCGGAAGTTCTTAAAGGAACCAAGCGTGGTGATAGTATATCGGTGAATGGTGTCTGCTTAACTGTTGTCTCGTTGTCTGATAAAGGCTTCGACGTGGAGATTATGCCTGAGACGATAAGGCACACCGATCTCGATGGGCTTGATTATGGTGACAAAGTGAATTTGGAACGGGCTGTGCCGGCGAACGGCCGCTTCGGTGGCCATTTCGTGCAGGGTCACGTAGACGATGTGGGAAAGGTACTATCGGTAAAGCCAGAGGAGGGAGCCTATATCGCCAGAATTTCGGCGCCGGCTCATTTAATGCGGTATATAGTGAGTAAAGGCTTTATCGCTGTGGATGGCGTTAGCCTTACCGTTGTCGACTGTGATGATTTTTCGTTTTCAGTCTCCCTGGTAGATTTTACGCGAAAACACTCAATATTAGGTATAATTAGACCGGGAGATACAGTTAACCTGGAAGTAGATATTATAGCCAAATACGTAGAAAAACTGCAGAAAAGCCACAGTGGTGAGATAACTCTGGATTTTCTGGCTGAACATGGTTTCCTGGAAACGAGGTGAGTTAATGGCGTTCGCTACCATTCCTGAAGCAATAGAAGATATTAAAGCGGGTAAGTTCATCATTATAGTCGACGATGAAAACCGAGAGAATGAAGGAGACTTGGCCATTGCTGCCGAGAAGGTAAATGCCGAAGCGATTAATTTCATGGCTAGACATGCCCGCGGATTGATATGCCTGCCCATAATAGGTCAAAGGCTGGATGAGTTAAAAATACCTCTTATGGTACAGGAAAATACGGCGAAGTTCTCAACCGCTTTTGCCGTATCAGTCGAAGCTAAACACAAAACATCGAGCGGCATTTCGGCTCATGACCGTGCGGCCACGGTAAAAGCCGTACTCGACCCGGCCACGAAACCAGAAGATTTAGCCCGCCCCGGCCATATGTTCCCAATACGAGCCAGAGAGGGTGGTGTGCTGGTACGTGCCGGCCACACCGAGGCTATAGTGGACCTGGCCAAGTTCGCCGGACTGTATCAGGCCGGGGTTGTCTGCGAGATTATGAATGAAGACGGCACTATGGCACGTTTACCGCAGCTTGAGACTATGGCAGATAAATTCGGAATTAAAATCGCGAGCATAGCCGATTTGATAGCTTACAAACGCCGGCATGAGAAACTGGTGGAAAGAGTGGCCGAGGCTAAGTTGCCCACCAAGTACGGTGAGTTTGTGGTTATCGCCTACAGGAGCAAGGTGGACCCCGACGAGCATGTAGCTCTGGTCAAAGGAGACATAACAGGCGACGAACCGGTAATGGTAAGAGTACACAGCGAATGTCTGACGGGCGATGTTTTTGGCAGCCTTCGTTGTGACTGCGGCGGTCAAATCGTCCTGGCGATGGAAAGGATAGCGGCCGAAGGCCGCGGAGTATTTCTTTACATGAGACAGGAGGGCAGGGGGATAGGTTTCCATAATAAACTGCGGGCTTATGCTCTTCAGGACCAGGGACTTGATACGGTAGAGGCAAATCTGGCACTTGGTTTCGACGCCGATTTGAGAGACTACGGTATCGGGGCCCAGATACTGGCAGATTTAGGTTTACATAATATTAAGCTACTTACCAATAATCCGAAGAAAGTGATAGGGCTGGAGAGCTACGGACTTCACATTGTGGAGACTATGAATTTGCAGACATCGCCGACTCCATACAACCTGGGGTACTTGAAAACCAAACAGAAGAAACTGGGACATTTGCTCGATGTCGACGAAGACGAAAAAGTGTAACTTGTGATTTAAGGAGGGTAATGTTTATGGCCAAGAGCTACGAGGGTATGCTGTTAGGCAAAGGGTTAAAGTTTGGTGTGGTCGTATCGCGTTTTAATGAAGTTATAACTACCAGGTTACTTGCTGGAGCCAGAGATGCTTTTCTTCGGCATGGGGTTGCCGAGCCGGATATAGATGTTGCCTGGACACCGGGTGCGCTCGAAATTCCGCTGGTAGCTAAAAGACTGGCTGATAGCGGCAAGTACAATGCTGTTATTTGTCTCGGTGCCGTAATACGGGGGGGCACATCACACTTCGAATACGTTGCTTCTGAGGTAAATCGCGGCATCGCCCGGGTAAGCCTCGACACGGGCGTACCGGTAATTCAGGGCATAATAACGGCGGATACTCTGGAACAGGCCATTGAGCGGGCCGGAGCTAAGGTAGGCAATCGCGGCTTCACGGCGGCGTCGAATGCCATAGAGATGGCCAATTTACTTAAAACAATTGCCTAATCACGTAACCTTGTAGACTTTATCACCGGCTCTGACGCGGTCGGTCACTTTTACTCCGATGGCATCTCCCGATTTACCCTCGGTTACGTTGGCATTGTCGATTTGCATGGAGTCAACCGTCATCTCAAGGTCTGTAGTGTGGCCCTTGATGTGAATCTTATCACCCACTTTCAGTGCGCCGGTTAACGTTATGCCGGCTACTACGGGCCGGGCAAAGAAATCACTTACATGCCCGATTTCGACTTCTGGCATTTGAGGTCACCTCCTTCCTTCGATTGTTAATCCATAGTATATGTTGCTAACTTCAATAAATCAACAGGTATTTCTGTACTTAAAGTACGTTGACAGCTAGAGTCGTAGATGTTAACATTTCTTTGTCGCATTGGTATATTAAGTATATCAGCAATTCCCCGAACTGAAGAGAGGCTGTGTATGGCTGAATTTTGTAGCACGTTCTTGAAACGGCACTATTTTTTTATCGAAGGAGGATACTATGGCATATGAGACCTTGATTGTGGAACGGGAGGATAACATTGCTGTTATTACACTAAACCGCCCGCCGGCTAACCCGGTAAACCTGACCGTTCTGAATGAACTTGAATCGGTTCTAAATGAATTCAGGACGGACAAAGGGGTAAGAGCCATTATTATCACCGGCTCCGGCGATAGAGGGTTCTCAGCTGGGTTTGATTTGAAGATAGGTGGTACGCCGGAGGGCGCCCAGGCCATGGGAAAAGGGCAGGTAGTGTATAGCCAAATAGAGAAATATCCCAAGCCGGTGATCGCGGCTATAAATGGTTTTGCGCTGGGTGGCGGATGCGAGCTGTCTATGGCGTGCCACTTCCGGATAATCGCTGATTCAGAAAAGGTATTCATGGGTCAACCAGAGATAGACCGTGGCATCATACCGGGTTGGGGTGGCACTCAGAGATTGCCCAGATTGGTGGGCAAGACCAAGGCCTTGGAAATGATGCTGCTGTCAACAAGAGTTTTTGCTGCTGAGGCACTGAAAATCGGATTGGTCACCAAAGTATCGAAACCGGAAGAGTTGATGAAAGATGCCAAGGAGTATGCTAAAGCGCTGGCCAAGAAAGCGCCCGTTGCCGTAGAAGTAATTCTGGATGCGGTGACTCGCGGTCTGGAAACTACCACAGATGAAGGAATCAAAATCGAGCTGGCCGGGTCCCAGCGCGTGTCTAAGACAAAGGACGCCATGGAAGGAATCATGGCCTTTATCGAGAAGCGGGAGCCCAATTTTATAGGTGAATAACCGCCGTGAAGCGGTCTAAATAAATCGAGGGGAGATTATCACATGAAAGTAGAAGACATTAAAAAGATTGCGGTTATGGGTGCCGGCGATATGGGGCATGGTATTGCCGAAGTGGCATTGCTCGCTGGCTACAAGGTGTCTTTAAGGGACATCGAACAGAGATTTGTCGATAAGGGGCTTTCGCGAATTAAAGACAGCCTGAGTAAGTTCGTGGAAAAGCAGAGAATCACGGCAGATAACGAGAAAGCCATGCTGGCCAACATCCAGACCTTCGTTGACGTGGGAGAAGCGGTTAAAGATGCCGATTTCGTTATCGAAGCCGTTCCTGAAGTCCTGAAATTAAAAGAAGAGGTTTTCAAAGCGCTGGATAAGGCGGCTCCGCCACATACCATACTGGCTTCTAATACCTCCAACATGAGTATATCGGATATAGCCCAGCATACCAATAGGCCATCGCAGGTTTGCGGTATGCACTTCTTTAATCCCGCCGTCTTGATGAAGCTGGTCGAGATAATAAAGGGTAACAAGACCAGTGAAGAGACCATGCAGGTGGCCTATAACCTGGCCCTGAAAATGAACAAGGTGCCGGTCAGGGTTGAGAAAGATTCGCCGGGTTTCATCTACAACAGGGTGAACGCGCCGACCGGAATTTATCTCAATGAAATTATAGAGAGGAAGATGGCAACCCCAGAAGAAATCGACGCCAAGATGAGAAAAATCGGCATGCCTATGGGCCCGTACGAGATTATGGACTACACCGGCCTGGATGTTTACTATCATGGTGCCAAATACTTTGCGGAGGTGCTGTCACCCGATTATAAGCCACCCAAATGGCTTAAGGATTTGGTCGATGCCAATACGTTGGGAAAGAAGTCGGGCAAAGGCATTTTCGATTGGTCAAAAGGCAGACCGGAGATAGATCTTTCTAAGGCCAAAGAGGACTTCGACCCGACCGATATGATTGCCATACAGGTCAACGAAGCTACCAAATTGCTTGAAGAAGGAGTTGCCAATAGCGCCGACGATATCGATAAGGCTATGGTTAACGGCGGCGGTGCCGCATTCGGCCCCTTCCAGATGGCAAAGGGTATTGGATATGACAAGCTGGCTAAAAGATTAGAGGAACTGGCTAAGCAATTCAACGTAAAGGTGTTTGAGCCGACAAAGACATTGAAGAGCGGGAATATTTAAGGTATTAAAAACCTGAGTTTAATAAAAATCGGGGCTTGCATAATAGCGCAGGCCCCGATTAATTTGTGTATCAGTTACTGGTTTTCTATCAGCTAACTAAAGATACCAGACGCAGGCGGTAATGGCTACGCTCAGCAGACCGATTCCCGATAGTACCATGCCGCTGAACAGGCTTGCCAGTCTCCTGTCGTGAGAGATAACGGCGGTGAGCTTATTTATTCCTTTCATTTCTTGCCTCCTTGTTTCCTCTCTAATATATATAACGATTTAATTCTCAGTTGGTTTAGGTTATCAATTTCTAGATATATTATCCGCTTTATATGGACTGAAGGTAATCGGGCACAGGTATGATTTTGCATCGGAGAATCGTATTAATACTAACGGCTGCGACCATCCATCACTTTTCCTAGTCCTTTCGGATGGTATTTCAATGCGGTTGAAGCTGTGGGTATTTAATTTTATGTTTACTTGTCGTATAATCGAGACCGTAGGTTCAGATGATAGGAGCCAACACGGGGAATTTTAGATGAGATGGTTTGAAAGACATCTTAACTGGAGTCTGTTTTTCGCGATCATTTTAATACCTTTGGTCGTAGGCATAGTTTTTTCAGTAATAGCTTTACTGGTTTTAGGCGGGTATGTCGCTACTATGATTGCTGGTGATATTGGCAGTGAGACACCTCCTGAATTCCTGGCTTTTTTATTTAGTACAATGTTACCTCTGGCTCTTGTAAGCCTTGTAGTTGGTTTGGGGCTTTTTGTGTGGGAGATTATAGCAATACTATGGTATCTGGGCCAGAAAGCAAGAAGCAAAGGGTTCATCATGCTAATTTTCGGCCCCTCGATTTTCAGTGTTATATTAGGACTCCTTAACACAGGAATTATCGGTAGTTTAATTACATTAATAACTGCTCTGGGCTGTCTCATAGCACTGTTTCTTCTGGAAAATCATGCTATCGGCTATGGAGGTGACATTGGTTATGAACCGGCGACGGCGGGATTATCCGATGGTGGTGGTGGGTACGGCGTATATGGTGGGTACGATGAACGGCAACTAAAAGAGCTGGACTATACCCCTTCTCAGAACGTTCTCGATATATCGGGTGACCCGCTGGCAAAAGACGTTAATTCAATGGCAGATGTGCCTGACGCCGGCGGTGGCGGGGCTGACAGGGGTGCGGGTGAAGAAATACCACCGGAGAAAGTGATACCGAAACCTGCGACTCATGAAAGGCCAAGTATGCCGATCCTGCTGGACGATGACGGGAACGTGATTAGATGTGCCTACCATCCGGGGGCGGACGCGGTAAATATGTGCTCTAGATGCGGTCAGTATGTATGTGCAGAATGCAACTACGTAACAGGTACTCATCCCATATGCCGTAACTGCTGGGAAAGAAAAACTGAAGTGCCCTTAGCGCCACCGACTCAAAAACAGGCAAGACCAGTTCCCTCTAGACCAGTAGAGCAGCAGAAAACGGCCGAGCCTCCCATGCCAACAAAACAGGAAGAACCGGCACCGACAGAGCCTGAGGTTCCTCCGGTTTCTGAGGTGGCCGAACCTGTAGAGCAAATACCTGTTGAGCCAGCCGCGCAGCCAGAACAGGAAGCTGTAGCGCCGGCTAAGGCCGAGGAACCACTAGCTGAAGCTGCAGTCAAATCCGAAGTACAGCCCGATATAACTGCCGTTAAGCCTGAAGAACCGATAATACTAACTCCTATCAAGCCGACCAAGCAGGACGTTGAAACGATAAAGTGGCAGCAGGAATTTATGGCTATTTATCAACAGGCTTCACCTATTATCAACGTTATTATCAGAAAAGGTGACGACGGCATGCCGAGTTCCCCGCTGGACCTTATGGAGGGGTTGAAGCTTCGTCCTATGATGGCGCTGGTCAAGAAGCTGTCTAAGCCAAAGGACAAAGAGTTGCGCGAAGCGAAGAGCGAACTCGAGCAGGTGCTTTCAAGCTGTATAAAAATTGCCGATGCCGCGGCCGATTTCGTCGGTGGTGGTGGGCATGCTTTGCTGGGCGGGCCAGATTTCAAACGTATAGTCGATGGGCTAGAAAAAGCCAGCGGGCTTATGGGGAAGCTTTCCCGGAGGCTGCCGGCTTTCTCCCGACCTCAATAATAGTACAAACCTCGGCTTGGTCTGAAAGCGACCCATAAAACTTGTAAAACTTGAATTCTCAGGCGCTTTTGTAGCAAAATTAGGGCAGCCAATTATATGCCTAAACTGCTTGTCAATAATACCGGCATATACTACGAAGTGACCGGGCAGGGTGAGCCACTACTGTTTGTACATGGTCTGGCTTCAAGCAGCCGGAGCTGGAAAAAGCAGGTACCCTTTTTTTCCCAGAAGTACCGGGTGATTACCTTCGATATACGTGGGCACGGTCGCTCCGATAAGCCTATGGAGCCATACAGCATCAAGTCGTTTGCTACGGATGCTGTAGAGCTGCTAAGAACTCTGGGAATAAGCGCAGTGCATGTGGTCGGCTTTTCGATGGGTGGCATGGTCGCTTTCCAGCTGGCGGTAGATGCCCCGGAACTCGTCAGAAGCCTCGTAGCGGTGAACTGCTGTCCGGAAGGCTCCATGCGTACCTTCAACAGCGGCGTGGAGTGTTTTAGACAATTGTTATGGCTGCCTTTTAATGACATCTGGCATAAAAAGCCGAATAATGGTGGAGAGCCCGAACTGGCGAATCTGGATTTAGATGAGGAAAAAGTATACCAGTCGGTGATTCAGCGCATGGCAGTGAAGAACAAGCTGGCCTATGCCAGTGCTTTCAGGGCTATCATTAGATGGAGCGTTGTTAACCGCCTGAACGATATAAAATGCCCGACGTTGATGATTACCAGCGATGAGGATTTTGTGCCGGTGTCGATCAAGGAGGGATACGCTTCCAAAATACCATATGCCGAACTGGTGGTCATAAACAATTCACGACACGCTGCACCCAGAGAACGTACCGAGGAGTTCAATAATATACTCCTCGAGTTCATATCCAGGCACTAGAGAGTTAGCCTGCTCGCGTTTCCAATAAATTCAGGCTTTGAATATGGCTTATCTTTTTGGGACCGATATCGGCTCTGTAAATGCCAGGCTCGCCCTTATCGACGAGGCCGGGCAGATATTGAAGCTTGACGTAGAGAAGGTAACCTCCAGCCCCAGAGTCGCCTTAAACACGCTTATTACCAGACTTGCCAGTGACTTCAAGCTGGAACAGGTCGTTTCAGCCGGAATAACGGGGTCGGGCAGCCACGTAGTCCCCAAAGAGTTCAGCTGGGCGGAGTACGGCAGCCCGCTGTCCACCGCTGCCGGGCTGCTCCATTTCCATCCCGAGGCCATGACGGTTATTCAAATCGGCGGGCAGAGTTCGGTGGTTATCGAGCTCGAGGACGGACTGAAGAAACCGTGGAAGCTGGCTTCCAATCCGCTGTGTGCGGCAGGCACGGGACGGTTCATGGAGCAGCAGGCGTATCGTCTGGGCATAAGCATGGACGAGCTATCGGGCCTGGCCATGAAATGCGACGGCACGGCTCCGCGCATTGCCGCGAGATGCAGCGTTTTTGCCAAGACCGACCTGATTCATCTGCAGCAAAAAGGCGTTTCTATAGAATCCATGCTGTATGCGTTGTGCGAAAGCGTAGCCCGCATGGTTACGTCCATCAAGAAGGGGCCTTTCAGGGAGCCCGTTTATTTTGCCGGTGGCGTAGCTGCCAACCGGGCCATAGTGAAAGCATTGGAAGAAGCTATTTCCGCTAGGAACGACCTTGAAACGAGTGTGCTCATTCCCCAACATTATACACACCTGGGTGCCATAGGCGCGGCGCTGCTGTCAAGGGGTAAGCATCCGAACTTCGTCGCTACATTGGAGTCGGAAGCCACTCAGCGCTACTACCGGATGCCGGCGCTGGAAAAAACGTCGCTTAGTGAAAGTCAGGCAGAGCTACGCGTGGCTAAGCCCTGCACCGGATACCTGGGGGTGGACGTTGGTTCCACCAGCACCAAGGCGGTTATAATGGACGAGTCCGGTTTGAAGGTGCTGGCCAAACATTACCTGATGACCGCCGGACGGCCTATCGATGCCGTCAAAGAAGTCTTCAGAAACCTGCTTCAGGATGGAGCCGATAAAGTTGAGATAGCCGGCGTCGGCGTCACCGGTTCCGGCAGATACCTGGTCGGCAGCTTCATCGGCGCCGACCTGATTAAGAATGAGATTACGGCACAGACCAGAGCCGCCGCCGAAATCGATGCCGACGCCGACATAATCGAAATCGGAGGTCAGGATTCCAAGCTCGTCATCAAACGTAACGGCGTCGTCATTGACTACCAGATGAATAAGGCTTGTGCCGCCGGAACGGGCAGCTTTATAGACGAACTGGCCGAGATGCTCGATGTTTCAGTCAAGAACGGTGATTTCGCTAATCTGGCCTTCGAGGCGCCCCATACCATAGATTTAGGTACCAGATGTGCTGCTTTTATGGGCCAGGCGGTGGCCTCGGCCCAGCAGGAAGGCGTGCCCCTGCCGGTGATAACCGCCAGCCTGGCCAATTCTATCGCCAGGAACTACCTTTCCAAGGTGGTGGGTAACAGGAGACTGGGCAGTAAAATTATTCTAACCGGGGCTGTATTTTATAACCACGCAGTAGTATCTGCTTTCCGCGAGCAGCTCAAAGGCAAGAAGCTGACCGTGCCCGAACATAAGGAAATCAGCGGAGCCATAGGAGCCGCACTGCTGGCAAGGGAAAGCATGTCCGGCGACGGCTCGAAATTTAAGGGTTTCCGGGAAATCATCGACAGCCAGCCGAGCCTGTCCACGTTTGTCTGCAAGAGCTGCGACAACAACTGCACTATAACGCGGATGCAGGTGCCGAATGAGAAGTCCACCTTCTATGGTAGCCGGTGCGACCGCTACGACAGTACCGTGGCTGCGGGGAAGATAGAAACCGCCTTCGACGAACGGGAAAGGCTGCTCTTCCGTGAATCTAAAGAAGGCACTGGCACCGGGCCGTCGGTGGGCGTTCCCAGGGCGCTGTTTGCTTACGACTACGCGCCGCTGCTTATCGGTTTTTTGAATGCTTTAGGTGCCAGGGTTGTTCTTTCCGGCAGCACCACCAAAGAGACTATCGAAAGAGCAGTGGAGCTTAGCTACAGCGACAGCTGCTTTCCGCTCAAGCTTCTTCACGGCCATGTAGCCAGCCTGTCTGGTACGGACTACATTCTTTATCCCTGTGCTATCCGGCTAGAGCCAAAGGAAGGCGATGAAAACCAGAAATATTCTTGCCCGCTGGTGCAGGCATCGCCCTTCATAGTCCGCGAGGTGCTTGATCTGCAGGAGCGGCTTCTGGTACCGGTGCTCGACTTCAGTCGCGGCGACGATGAAGTTATCAACAGCCTGGCCGGTGTTGCCGTGAAGATGGGTTTCAGCAAGAGCCGGGGCAAAAAGGCCGCGGCGGCTGGCATTAAGGCGCAGCGTAAATTCGATAGAGATAAGCTGCTGGCCGGCAAGAAGCTGCTGAAGCAACTGCGCCAGGATAAAAAGCTGGGCGTGGTATTGTTTGCACGGTCTTATATGTCGCAGGACTCGGGGGCGAATTTAGGTATTGCCGAAAAGCTGGCCCAGCTCGGTGTGGTGCCCATACCGCTTGATTTTCTGCCGCTGGGATCGGTAAATCCGAAGAAGTACTCGGACCGGCCATACTGGCTCTATGAGAGCAAGCACATAGCCGGAGCTGCCATAACCGAGGCAGACCCGCAGCTGTACGGACTGGTGCTGACCAACTTCGGCTGTGGCCCCAACTCGTTCATAATAAAAATAACGGAGGATATAATGGGCGGCAAGCCACTAGGGCAGCTCGAAATAGACGAGCATGCCGCTGAAGCCGGCATCGTAACCCGCCTCGAAGCCTTTGTCGACACTATTAACGGTTTCGCAAACTCCGGCAGAAGGCACAAGGCACACCGTCAGGATATTTACCGGGGAACAGTAGCTACGGTAAGCTCGCAGAAAACGGTACTCATTCCCATGATGGCGCCCTACGTGGAGGCAGTGGCAGCGGCCATGGATGCCAACGGCGCTAGAACAGTGGTGTTGCCTGAGCCAGACGAGCGAAACATCTTATATAGCAACCAGGTGACCACAGGAGCCGAGTGCCTGCCTTACCGTGTTACGCTGGGCGATTTCATGAGGTACTTCTATGATAACGGCGCCGATGCCCGGGACATCGAGGGTTTTATGGCGGGCTCATATGGTCCCTGCCGTCTGGGCAAGTATGCCGTGGAGCAGAACAGGCTGCTTAGGGAAATCGGTTTCAACCTGCCGGTACGCAGTACGGTGTCAAACAATGCCTATCGTGATTTAGGCTTAGGCCCTGGCTTCGAACGTCTGGCATGGAGAGGAATCGTGGCTGTGGACTGCCTGGAGAAGCTCCTATGGCGCACGCGGCCTTATGAAAAGAATGACGGTGATGCCGATCAGCTATTCGATAAATATCTAAAGCTTATTGCCCGCCATGTACGAAAAAAGGAACCCCTGGATGATATACTGCGGCGGGCGGTTTCCGAGTTCGAAGACCTCGTCGACCAAGACTTGCCACGGAGGCCGCTGGTAGGCATAAATGGCGAGATATACCTGCGCTCCAATAAGTTCAGCAACAGCAACCTGGTCCGGGCTTGCGAGGCTGCCGGCCTCGAGGTTATCGTGGCTCCTATGGGAGAGTGGATAAAGTACACCTCGTACCGGAACCTGGAAGATGCTACAAAGGACAGGAAGTTCAAGAAGATGCTGAGCAGCTACATCAGGAAGCGCGTGCAGGAGCATGATGAACATTCAGTGGCGGCTCATTTCGACGGGTCGATTGGCGACAAGGAGCTTTCCACAGCTCAACTGTTGAAGCTGACCAGCCGGTACCTGTCGCCGAGGTGTGGCAGTGAGGCGGTGCTGAGCATAGGGAGCGCAGTCAACTGGCTGAAAGACCCGGATTATGCCGGCATCATATCGGTTATGCCGCACGGCTGTATGCCCGGCGGTATTGTGGCTGCCTTTGCCGAGAAGCTGAGCACGGTCTACCAGAAGCCGTGGATAAGCCTCACCTACGACGGTTTCTCCGAGACAAATAATTTAGTTAGAATCAGCAACTTTGCTGAAGTTATCAAGTTCTGCAGCCAGGAAACCGCAAAGCCAGTCGAGTAGCCTGGAGCATCCACTAATTTTGTCATTCTGAGCGCGGTGAAGAATCTCGGAGGTGGGAGGAAATGATGAGATTGCCACGTTCTTCTGCGGAAGGACTCGCAATGACAGAAAAAAAGTCAGCCGCTCCAGGTATATTGGGCGGGTTTCTAGATAAGAAAGGGAGGTGAGACCGGTGTTAAGCGATTTTCGTGATTTCATCATGCGGGGCAATGTGCTGGACATGGCGGTGGGTATCATAATCGGTGCCGC
Organism: uncultured Dehalococcoidales bacterium; assembly: GCA_964545945.1. Classification (GTDB taxonomy): domain Bacteria; phylum Chloroflexota; class Dehalococcoidia; order GIF9; family UBA5629; genus 9FT-COMBO-48-23. Next base: position 20,728 of record CAZJID010000008.1, on the reverse strand, counting down.
CTTTGGCACTATCGTGAGTTCGATTGTCAGGGATATCATTATGCCGCCCATCGGCCTGGTACTGGGCAATGTCGATTTTGCCAATCTTTTTGCGGTGTTGAAGGCGGGGGCAACCCCGGGGCCCTATGCTTCACTCGTTGATGCCCAGGCGGCTGGAGCTGTCACCATTAACTATGGATTGTTCATAAATACAGTAGTAAGCTTCCTGATTATTGCTGTAGTATTGTTCTTCCTGATACGTGCCTTTGTTCATGCCCGGACGAGGCTGGAGACAAAGAAAGAAGCCGCTCCGCCAGCCACAAAGGAATGCCCTTACTGTCTGTCCCAGGTACCACTGAAAGCCAGGAAGTGCGCTTTTTGCACGTCTGAACTGGCGACGTAGATATTAAAAATGAAGCCTTCACTGAGTGAATCCGAGCTGCTAAGGCTGGCCGACCTTAATCTGGTTGAATTCTGGTGCCAGACGGCAAAATATGTGCCGGATTCGGAGATAGTCGAGTGCCAGGACAGTGTCTTCGTCAACTCCGGTCTCGATTACTCCGGTCACAGCTTCGCTTTTAACCTCGCATTAGAGACAGAAGAGTGCCCCGGTGATTTCGTGGCACGGGCTAAAGCCTTCTTTGGTGGACGGAAGCAGATGTTTTCGCTGCAGCTTCGAGCACACGCTGACCAGCCGATAATACAGTACTGCAGAGACAATAAAGTACTGTTGATGTCTGAGGCGCCGGGGATGGTGCTGGATGAGCCGGTAAAGGGCAAGGCGCCATCAGGAACCAAACTGCGTTGGGTGGAAGATGAGAGGGGAGTGCGGGATTTCAAGCAGGTTGTAGCCGAAGCTTTCCACGACCTGGGCCTGGCCAAAGAGGTCACTGAAAGCTATTTTGCCGAGGCTAAACGTGTAATTAGTCCATATTCCATTCTGGCAGTGGTCTATCTTGAAGGCAAGCCGGCGAGCGCTGCCATGGCCATGCTCAGTCACGGCATCGGAGGCATTTACTGGGTTGGCACCACGAAGAAGGCCAGAGGCATGGGCCTGGGGGACTACTGTACCCGTGAAGTCGGCAATGCCGCCTTTGACTTGGGTGCGCGGAAAGTAATATTGCAGGCCAGCAAATTCGGCGAGCCGGTTTATCGTAAAATAGGTTACCGCGAGATAACCAGATATCCCTGGTTTATCTGCTCTAGCAAGTAGAAAAGCGCCTGTGTAGCCTGGAGCATCCGTTCCAAGCATAGTACCGAAGCCACTGCAGGCAGGTTTCACCCAAAAGTGTTAGTATAATCTTATAACGCCTTCCGCTGGAAGAAGAACGAGGTGAGACCGATGTCCAACAAATCAAGGTATGCTATCTTTGCCATAGTAGCCGTTCTGCTAATAGCCATTTCTTTTAATCTCGGCTATGTGATAGGCGGCGGCACGTTTCAGGACAAGAGCACAGCAGGGTTACCCATAGTCGACGAGGCCTGGAACGCCATTGTCCAGAACTATGTCGAACCGTCCAGAATCAATACGGATAACATGAGCCACAGCGCCATCAAAGGCATGATGGACGCCTTGAACGACCCGTATTCCGCCTTCCTCGACCCGCAGATGTACCAGCTTTTCGAGAGCAGCCTTGAAGGCTCATTCGAGGGCATCGGCGCCCAGGTGACCTTGAATAAGGACAAGCAGCCGATAATTGTAGCCCCGCTGGAGGGTTCGCCGGCGGAAAAGGCGGGCGTAAAGACGGGCGATATTATACTGGCAGTTGATGGCAAATCGACTGCAGGCCTGAGCCTGACCGAGGTGGTCTTAATGATACGCGGCCCGGCTGGAACTACGGTTACATTGAACGTGCAGCATGAGGGAGAGACGACACCGGTTGACATTCAAGTGGTCAGAGCCAAGATTTCATCATCCACGGTCAGTTCCGAGATGAAGGGGGATATAGGTTATATAAGGATTCAGGAGTTCAGCACCGATACCAATGACGAGTTTAACACTGCCTTGCAGTCGCTCCTGGCGCAAAATGCAACGGGTATCATCATCGACTTACGCGACAACCCCGGAGGCATAGTTCCGGTGGTGGCCGATGTAGCCAGCCACTTCATTAAGGACGGCGTGGTCCTTACGCTGGTGGATAATAAAGGCAAACAGACGCCGGTACCCGTTAATCCGAATGGTGTCTTTACCGACTTGCCGGTGGTGGTGCTGGTCAACGAGTACAGCGCCAGTGGTTCTGAAGTGTTGACGGCTGCCCTGAAGGACCATAACCGTGCCACCGTTGCCGGTGTTAAGACCTTCGGTAAGGGCAGCTACGACATCAATATACCGCTGGAAGACGGCTCGGATATATATCTAACGGTCGGCCGCTGGCTGAGGCCCAACGGCCAGCTTATCGAGGGGAAGGGCATAGAACCGGACTACGTGTTGAAGATTACCGGTGATGACGAAATCCAGTGGGCGGTAGACTTTTTGCATGGACAGAAATGATAGGCAGTTATGAGGTCAAATATGCCAGTTTCACCTAAATGAACCTGCTATAAGGAAAGCAATTTTAGCTAAGTCTTGTTCTGTAGCTAGGAAATTATCAAGTCTCTCTAATAAAACAAGACTTATATTTGGTCGAATAATCTTAGTAAATAATATAAATGAATTGCCACTTTCTTGTCTCAAAAGTGGTGAAGGTAAAGGGCAAGTCACGGATTCCAGAAACGACCCGGACAAAGCATTTAAGAACCTGAATCGATGGCAGATACTAACCAGACCGGCTATGCCGATTGGCTGACCGCACAGCTGAAACTCTGCAGGATACGTTCGAACAAATTGTAAAGGAACAAGTGGAATTGTTAGAGTTGGCTCCTGTATTTTGCTAGTATTTACCTATTTCCTCTTCTGATATCGGTAACTCTTTGATGTCGCCTCTCTGAAATTTGATTCTCAACTTTTGAATCGCTTTATAAGGCGCCAGTACTTCTTCCGACAAATCTTTCACGGTGACACGCGCGCCTTGTTTTCGGAGTGTATTCTGCAATAGTTTAACGTCCAGTTTTTTCGGGGTAACGTTTTGTTTAACAGCGAGAGCAGCGGCAACGCCCGCAGCCTGCCCCGTACAAATACTGGGCGTGCAATACCTTAATCCGCCTTTGGCGAAGCCTCCGGACGACATCGTGGTACCGGCGGCTAGAAGATTGTCAATCCCCTTGGATACCAGAGCACGATAGGGGACGTCGTGAGGTAGTATGTCGTATATAAATCGGCCGACCGCTTCATACAAATCCGGCGGCATATTATTTATAGCTACGCCGTCTTCATGAGCTTTGCCCTCGCGCATCTCGGCTACGGTCACTACATGTTCACCCAATATTCTGTGTCCATCACCGATGCACGATAGGTTTGGCGTCCTCTCTATATAGGAGTTCTCGAAGCCCGGGACATTTTCCTTTACTGCTTTGTGGACCGCAAACGCCTGCTTCCTTAACTCTATATCGCAGTCGGTCAGTACTTCTGTCATCAGGCTGTTCTTGCCTTTTTCCACCTTGTAGATTGGGTTCATTACATATATTCTTCCGCCGTTATAGACGTCAAACGTCGGGGCAAGAACGACAGATTCACCGATAATGTGGGCTCCTTGTTTCTTGGCTCTGGCTATTATGTCTCGGCCGACATACATTTGACCCCATTCGGGTAAATGTTTCTCTTGGAATGACACGTACTTTTTTATATCAACCCCGCCGATAAAGAAGGCATCCAACATACCACCCGGCTGGCCTTTGAGAGGTCCTGCGGGAAAACCCTCATTGCCCATAACTGGCGCGCCGCACTTCCAGGCGATATCACCTTCACCTGAAGTATCGATAATTACTTTACCTAAAACAGCTTTTCTGCCTTCCTTGGTCTCGATGACAACGCCTTTGAGTGAATTCCCCTCCCTGATTGCACCTGCCGCGAAGGAGTGTAAAAACATCTTGACATTAGCTTCTTTCATCATATCGTCAAGAAGTACTTTGTAGTTTTCCATATCGAAGCCAAGACCCCATGGGCCCCAGTAGCCTGCCTCAGTTTCAATAAGCCGTTTTGGTAAATTTTTCTCCCCGACAGCAGCTATAACACCCTTTTTAAATCTGCCTCTCGTAAAGCTTGCCAGATCATCATAATTCTTGACCGCGCCTGCTTTCCTAAGCCGGTCGATGATTTCCATAATAATGCCATTGTGTAATTCGGGATCAACAAATGTGAAAGTTGGATTGTTTCCCTGTGTTTGCAGGCCTCCTAAGCAATTAAACCGCTCTATCATGACGGTTTTGGCGCCAACCCTACCTGAGGCCAAAGCTGCTCCTATGCCTGCCGGCCCTCCTCCAACAACGACTACATCTGCCTCGTGAAGAACTTGAATATCTCTGGCTGGTTCTTTAATCGTCTTCATAGTTTACCTTCCTTTACCGTTTATTTTATATGTTAATTAATGTTGGAGTTATGCCGGAGCATACGTTTTTTTATTTACCATGCCAGCCCAATGGACAAACTCTAGCCCCTCACTTCTGGCGGTTTCAGCCAATCTTTCCATCGTTGCCTCGGTAATCAAATCTGCCTCAGCCAACGGCCAATCACGGTCCAATCGACCATATTTAGCAGCACAGAAATTGTTGAAAGCAAGTAAATCGTATCTCTCTACCGTGGGAAGGTTATGTTTGATGAAATGTGCAATCTCTCTAATGTTATCTTCCTGGTCAGTGTATCCGGGTATGATTGGCGTTCGCACCCATATAGGCTTGCCCAATTTCGCTATCTCACGAGCGTTATTCAGAACCGTCGTAAGCGGGATGCCCGTATACTTGAGATGGTTTTCCGGATTCATTGTCTTGATATCGTAGAGAATAAGATCAGAGAGAGCAACTAACGGCTGCAATTTATTCCAGCTTACGCCTCCGCAGGTATCCAGAGCAATATGTATTTTCTCCCGTGACAGGGCCTGCATTACGGCTATTGAGAATTCAGGCTGCATTGACGGTTCGCCTCCGGATAAAGTGACTCCGCCGCCTGACTTTTCATAGAATACCTTATCGCGTAGGGCTATGTCTACTACTTCTTTTACGGTTCGACGTTGCCCGATTACCTCTAAAGCCCCTGCCGGACAAGCTTTAACACAGATTCCACAGACATCACAGGTTTCTCTATTTATCTGCATGCCGTCAGGGGTGAGTGCCAAGGCTGATTTGGGACAAGCTTTTATGCAATCCTTAGCTCCGATGCAGCGAACCTCGTACCACATTAGCTCTTGCCTTGATTTCATGCCCTCGGGATTGTGACACCAGGGGCATTGCATGAGGCAGCCTTTTATAAAAATTGTGGTACGAATGCCAGGGCCGTCCTCGGTGGAATGGCGTTGAATGTTAAAAACTATGCCGCTAATACTGTCTTCCATAGTCGGCACAGTACCCTCTGGTCTGGCTCTAGCGATCAATCACCCTTTTCCTGAAAGCCAGAACTATACTTCACTGAATTGAGTTCGGGCTATTATGTCGTCCTGCAGCGACTTTGAGAGGTCTATGAAACGGAATGAATAGCCTGAAACTTTAACTGTCAGATCAGCATAGTTCTCGGGATGGAGTTGAGCATCCTTTAGAGTGTTTACGTCCACAGGGTTTATCTGTATCTGTCTGCCACCTAATATGAAGTAAGCCTCAATCATGGAAGCTAACTTGTCCAGGCCTTCATCCGTCTTGATTAAACCCGGTGACAGGTTCATATTGAGGGATGTACCGGAGCTGAAACAGGCTTTGCTGGCTCTGGCGACAGAGTGAAGCGCGGCTGTGGCCCCGTTGAGTTCAGTGCCGTTTGCCGGAGACATGCCATTGGCTACCGCTGACTTTGCCAATCTTCCGTCGGCCGAAGCCCCACAAAGCACTCCCTCGGTATCCTGTGTTCCGGCTGATATCATTAGGGGACGATAGTAGCCGCCCATTACTCCAGACTTATGTCTTCTAACCTCTCGAGCATGAACCTGCGTGACCCACTCTGCAAGCTCATCAGCCCTGGGATCGTCGTTCCCGTACTTGGGAGCCTTACGAAGTAGCATCTGCCTTATATTTTCGGCATCGGCGAAGTTGTTACGGAGATGGGTGGCCATCTCTTCCATGGTAAGGATCTTCTCTTCAAAAACAGCCCAGCGAATGGCACTAAGCGAATTGACTACAGTGGCAAGCCCTTGTGCCCCTACGTGGCTGTGACTATAACGTGCGCCTCCCTGAGATATATCGCGGCCGCTTTCCACACAACCTTCTATAGTGGACGAGAGCAGGGGAGAAGGAAAGTATTTAGCGATTAATTGGTCTTTGAGCTCTGCTTCTCTGACCACTGCGTCTATGAGATAGGAAAGCTGACCGACAAAAGCCTCCTTTACGTCTTCAAAGGTGGTGAAGGTACGGGGGTCGGGAGTTGAAGCGCCCACTTTCTTGCCATCGCGCAACCTTTTGCCTTCATTCAGAGCTATCTCTAAGACCTGCGTTATAAAGACGCCGTTGCTTCCTGTGTAGCCATTGTTATTACCCATACCGGTAGGTTCAGCACACCCGACTATGGAATAATTACGGGCGTCCGCCAGTGAATAACCATCTTCCAAGAGGTCTCGTATCACCACGTTGTCGTTGTAAAAGGCGACTCCGGCACCTATGCGATATGTCTCGCAGGCTCTCTTTAAGAAATCACGCGGTGTCTTGGGAGAAATTCTTACAGCAAAGCTCTTGCGCAGGCCTCCCTTTAGGGCATCATTGGCATCGAGAAAGAGGTATGAGAGCTCATTAGTGGCATCTTCTCCGTTTTGGTCAACACCGCCGATGGTAATATTGTTGGGACCGAACATGGTAAAGTATGATACCTTGATAAGATATTCTTCCAGAAGTTCCTGGGCTGACTCTCTTGTGACCGCTCCTGTTTCCAGCTCATGTTTATAGTACGGATAAAGAAGCTGGTCGAGCCTCCCCGGGCCCTGGATAGCATCATCACCGTAACTGATTATCAAGGCTACCTGGGTCATCCAAACTGACTGTAATGCTTCAATGAAGTTGCGTGGGGGATTGGCAGGCACATGTTTGCAGCGCTCAGCTATCTGTAATAGTTCTGTCTTTCTTTGGCCTTCGGCTTTTTCGGCCATTTTTTCGGCGAGAGCCGCATATCTATTAGACAGGTCGCAGACCGCCTCAGCCGCTACCCAGACTGACTCGAGGAACTCCTTTCGTTGCTGGTAATCCTTATCACTTTCTTTAAGGCTCTTGAGCGTCTTGCCGGCCCACTCGGATATTCCTTTGAATCCGACGTCAAGTACTCGCTTAAGTCCGATGATAATATGACCTTGCATCTCCAAGACATGCGCTATTTCGGTGGTATCCATATCGATCCCACGTTTTTTCCAAAGCGCGAGCTTCATGCTTTTTAGGTCCTTACCTTGCCAATAGGGAAGAATTTCTTCTTTTAACTCACGATAAACTTCTTCCGGCATGTTATATATTTCCCGGTCGAACTCCTTGCTATGCCCTCCTACGTAGAGTAAAAATGGATCGATGTCATCCCTTTTCTTTCCCCGGAGTAGTATTGCCAGTTGAATTGCGATGCTCGGCAGGTGTCTTTCAATGCCCAATGAACCCGCAAAATTTTTACCGGTCTTAACCCCAACAAGAAGTTCGTCATCCTCGATTCTGATGGTCATGTTTTGAAATGTTTCTTTCAATGCCTGTGCCGCGCGCATAGCCGCTGGTGCACTTTCCATTTTCTTCCAGGTTCTTGTGTAATATCGTGCGCGCTCAAGATCTACTTCCCAGGAACTTGAAAGTAGACGTTCTTTCAGTCTCATTATCCTGTCGGATGCAGGCATTCGCTTAGCTGTTGTCTGAGTTACTGATATAGTCATAGTCCTCATCTCCTTTGATAGGATTTTAGTCCTGATATAAGGAATATCGACTGACTAATCGGTCGTATATATTATATATAATAATATATCCTAGCGGGGTTCTGTGTCAAGGGTTGGAAGCTTAATATGGCTGCATTTGCGCATAGTAATTTATTATACGAAATAATAGAAAGCCAGGCCAAAAATTCCCGTTTCCGGCCGGTAAGCTCCGCCATCTCGCTTAATGAATAAAACCATAATTCAGACAGCCCGACATTCTTGTATATATCTCAACCTGGTACTGTTAATGCAGACATCAGTTTGCTATATATTGAGAGCATGAGCAGGTTGATATATAATGTGGTTTAAGAAAAATAATTAGTTAAGTAATAATAATTTATAGGACTGAAGGAATGAGCAAAGTAAGAAAACCTATCAGCACACATAAAAAAAACATGTCTACGGATGATAGACTCCAGCAGATATGCAGGGTTGCTTCTAACCTGTTTTTCGAAAAAGGTTTCTGGCAGACCACGACCAAGGAGATCGCAGAGGCCTGCAACATCAGTGTGGGGACCCTCTTCTACCATATTAAATCCAAATATGATTTTCCCATTTTGTTCGGCAGGATTCATATCAATGATGTGGATAAATGGGAAAAAGAAATGCGTGAGGTAATGGATGATGCCGAGCCCGAGCAAATACTCGGGATGGCTGTCAGGAAATTTGTACAACTTCTCGATTTTAGAGATAAAATTATACTCTTCTGGGCCAGCACATCTCAGCACTTAGAATGGGAATACGTGGAGGATATAGTAAATACGGATTTACGGGTAGTGTCCCTTTTTAAAGAAATAATAGATAAAGGCTGTCGTGAAGGCCAGTTCAAGACCAGTAACTCGTTATTGACCGCAATAAATATCGAAGTGATCTGCCATACCTGGGTGATGAAAGGCTGGTATCTATATCATTTCTATACGCCTGAGCAACATGCAGCTATATGCGAACAACACGCAGTTTTAATGGCGCGCGGCGCCAGCGATTTGCAAACTACACAGGGTGCTGCCTATCCGGATATCGAGGTAAAGCATCTGAAAAATGATTGGGACCAGCGACGGAAGGAGAAGCCGAAGGGACATGGAGGCGATGGGTGGGTACGTTCCTCCCACCAAAGTTAATCATCGGTCTACTTAGATTTCTCTTCTTCCTGTAGTTCAATGGGCAATACCTTGCCCACTGGCGTCCCGGGCAAGTAAGGGAGAACAGGATTATCGTGCAAAGCATTTACCCTAAACCCCTTGACATGGTAACTAGTTGATGATAGATTACTGTCTTAAATGCGACTGATTAGTCAGTCAGTTAGAAATTGCCCCTATCTGGAACGCTAACGTGGAAAAGGAGGAGAGTTTATGTAATAGTTGGTAAAAACAGTAGGGAATAAAAATCATCGTGTTGAGGTAAGGAGGTGTGTGGCAAGTCGTGAAAAAGTGGAATAGCGTTCCGTCAATTTTAGTAGTAGTAGTTATGCTGGTTGGGATCTTTGCAGCGTGTGCTTCACAGACACCTGTTGAACCCGTATCCACCGGGCCAATCACTATAAAGTTGGGAGTATGTGAACCTTTGAGCGGTTCGGCGGCGATGTATGGCAAGCTCACTCAAGATGTCGATAAAGCTTTTTATGAAGTGTTTAACAGAGAGGGCTTCAAAGTAGGTAATAAAACGTACAACTTCGAGGAAGTCGTCGCGGACGACCAGGGCACATCTGAAGGTGGTGCCGCCGCGGCTAAAAAGCTCGTTTACGAGGACGGCTGCAAGATTATTTATGCGCACTGGGGCGCCAATTTCAAGGCTATACAAGCTGTAACCAATCCGGCTAAAGTCATCTTTTTTAGTATGACTCAGGGTGACGCTATGCCGGGACCTGGCGGATACGACCCCGAGACAATGCCTTATGTTGCTTTCCCGATCGCTGCCCACGAAGCAGTAAGTGCTTATATATATGGGATTATTAATGCAAGCCCCAATTACAAAAGAATAGGCATTATTGACACAGAACTTAGAAGAGCCTTGGGCTGGGACGCGCTAGATAAGGAGATGGATGCCAAAGGAATAAGGTATTTCCATCAGTTCTACTCACCCAGCACAGTTGACTATACCCCTTACATAACCAAGTGTGTCGAAGCGGGCTGTGATTTTCTCTATACCCCTGATGTCGCCGCTTCCTGGGCTATAGCCAAACAGCGTTGGGAGATGGGTTATAAGGACACGCAGGTTTGTTCCACGGTACCGATCAGCTCTGTAGACACGTGGATTAAACTCGCCGGTTATGATGCTGTTCAGGGTTATATAGCTGCATGGGGTGCAATCTGGGAGGTAAAGGATAGGCCGCTGGACGAAAAAAAGATTGCCATGTTTCAGGAAACGATGCAGCTTATGTCGGAAAAGACAGGCGAACCGTATGTTTACACCGGCTGGACAGGCTATGGGGCAACTCAAGCATTTATCCTGAGTCAGGCTATGCAGAAGGCCGGAACTGTGGACGATAATGATGCCATCATGAAGGTCGTTCGTGGCGGAACCTTTGACCTGGCGACCGGCAAGTATACATTCAGCGGTGCCCAGACGTACGGCTCACCCGTCGTACTCGCAACCGGCATCTTGATGTGTCAAATTCAAGGTGACAAAGAGGTGTATTATTCTGAATATACTTTGCCGCCTGTCCCGTAATAATAGATAGAATGGGGATGATTGGTATGTCTACTGTCTGCGGCGCCGGCACAGCAGACATATTTCACCGGTAAATAAAAAAAAGAAGGAGGATTAAACAGAAATGAAGAAGTGGATCAGCGTCCCGTCAATTTTAGTGGTAGTAGTTATGCTGATTGGTATCTTTGCAGCCTGCGCAAAGACGCCTGCGCAACCCGTATCCACCGGACCAATCACTATAAACGTGGGGGTCTGTGCACCTTTGAGCGGGCCGGCAGCAACCTACGGCAAGATTGGAGAGGAAACTGTTGACACGTACCTTACAGTGTACAACAGAGAAGGCTTTAAGATTGGTAATCAAACTTACAACTTCAATGTAATCACCCGCGACGACCAGGCCAACGCTGAAGGTGGTTCGGCTGCGGCCAAGCAGCTCGTCTACGAGGACGGCTGCAAGTTTATCGTCGGACACTGGACGCCCAATTTCCAGGCAATACAGGCTGTAACCAATCCTGCCAAAGTCATTTTCTTCAGCCACACCGGTGCTGACGCCACCCCAGGTCCCGGCGGATATGACCCGGAGACAATGCCTTATGTTGCTTTTCCCATCGCGGCCCATGAACTGGTCGTTGCTTATATCTTTGGGATTGCCGATGCAAACCCGGATTATAAAAAAATAGGAATTATCGACACGGTGCTTAACAAAGGCATAGGCTGGGACAAGGCGGACCAGCAGATGAACGAAAAAGGTATAAGGTATTTCCATCAGTTCACCCAGCCGGGCACAACCGACTATGCTCCTTTTCTTACCAAGTGTGCCGAGGAGGGTTGCGATTTTATTTTTACCCCAGATGTTGCCGCTGCCCTGGCTCTGGTCAAACAGCATTGGGAGCTAGGCTATAAAGACATGAGAATTAGTATGTCGGGCCCTATCACTTTCCCATCCGTTTGGATCAATATTGCCGGCTACGACGCTCTTCAGGGGTTCATAGCTTCATGGGGTGCCTCATGGGAGTACAAGGGCGTGACGCTGAACGAGAAACAGGTCGGCATGCTTAGGGAGACGATGCAGCTTTTGGCCGATTCGCATGATGGCACGTTTACTTATACCGGCTGGATACCCTGGACTCCGACTCAATTAAATATCCTGGCGCAGGCAATGCAAAGAGCCGGCACTGTGGACGATACCGATGCCATCATGAAGGAAATTCGCGGTGGCACTTTCGACCTGACGACTGGCAAATATACATTCAGTGGTGCCCAGACGTACGGCTCACCCGTGGTACTTGTGACCGGCATCTTGTTGTGTCAAATTCAAGGTGACAAAGAAGTGTATTATTCTCAATATTCCTTGCCACCTCTTCCTTAGCCGAAAACTGAGTTAGGATAAGTGGTATGCCTGCAGGAATTTTGGTTAACGGGTTAGTCCAAAGTTGCATCTATATTACCATGGCATTCGGCATGGTGCTGGTGTTCAGCATCTTGGGGATTTTGAACTGGACTCACGGCCAGTTCTACATGCTGGGTGCATTTGTGGTTTATTACGCGGTTACAGCTGCAGGCATACCTTTTCCTCTCGGCATATTGATAGCGGGAGCTGTTATAGGGGGATTGGGCATGCTGGTGGAAAGGTACATTATTGAGCGGGTTAATGTCCCGGGATTAGGTCTGTTATATGTAACCGGGGCGACCATAGCGCTCAGTTTTTTCTTCGAGGGTGGTGCCGGCATGGCTTTCGGTCTAGAGGATAAGGGGATGTACAATGCACTTCCCGGCGTGCTCGACCTGGGTACATTTAGCGTTAGCTATCAGAAGATTGCCGTAGTCATATTCACTCTGGTCATTATGGCAGCCATGTACATAGTTTTGAATTTTACCAAGATAGGGCTGGCCATAAGGGCTGCAGCCCAGGAACCAGGTGCGGCCAGCTTGTATGGCATCAGTGTAGGACGGCTTTCGGTCATTGTCATGGGCATAGGCTGCGGGCTGGCAGGAATGGCGGGCGCTATAATAGCTCCCGTATATGTGGTTAATCCTTTTATAGGGGGCTTGCCACTTGTAATGGCGCTACTGGCGATCATCATCGGTGGTATTGGCAGCCTTACCGGGGCAATAGTGGGTGGCCTGATACTCGGTTTCTTCACCAGCATCGTACCATATTATCTGGGCTACATTTCTGAACTCGCGCTATTTCTGACTGTGATCATTCTGCTCTTAGTCAGACCGCATGGATTGTTTGGAGTTCCGATAAGGAGATAATGAAACTCGGAAATTATCGAGAGCTGTTACCAAAGATCGTAGTCGGCGTGGTGATTGCACTGATTTATATCATGCCTGTTTTCACCACAAGTTTGGTGACCCTGTCCAAATTTATTCAAATAGGCTTCTGGGCGATTGCCGCCATGGGCTTTATGTTGATCATGAGAACAGGGCAAATTAGCCTGGGTCAAGCCGCGTTTATGGGACTGGGAGGTTATACCTCTGCCGCGTTCATGGTCAAATTGGGGTTACCTTTCTGGCCCGGCTTTCTTATGGCGGGTATCGTGGCGGGCGTGGTCGCCTTAGCGGTAGGCGTAGTTGCAGTAAGAGCAGGTCCTATAGCTTTTTCAATTATCACACTGGCGCTTGCCGAGATTATGAGAATCATTGCTATAGAATGGGAACCTGTAACCAATGGGGCCAAAGGACTGGTAGTAGCGCCTCCGTCTCCTATAATTATAGGGAGTCTCGAGATAAATTTTGCTACGAGCACTGTGCCCAATTATTATTTTATTGTTCTTCTGGCGACCGTAACGGCGCTAATCTTCTGGCAGATAGACCGTGGCCGTCTTGGGAGCATCTTTCGTGTCATAGCAGTAAACCCGACACTTGCTGAACACCAAGGTATACCTCTAACTAAGTATAAGGTAATTGCATTTACCTTGGCAGCGGTGTTCACGGGGTTTGCCGGTTCCTTCTATGCTCACTTTCTAGGAGTAATGTCTCCATACATGTTTGGATTGTGGCAGTCCATACAGGCATTGATGATGGGTATCGTGGGGGGCATCAGCTCCCTGGTTGCGGGGCCGATTATAGGTTCCGCTGTATTGAATACTTTAAATGACCTTCTGTCACGCTTGCCGATATATTCTATTAAGCCAACGTTATTCGGTGCTATAGTTTTACTGGTGCTACTGTTCCTGCCAAAGGGAACAGGCCTTATTGACCTGTGGAGGATATTCTGGAACAAGGTGTATAGGGAGAAGCCGGTTGCTGTGGGCAGCCCACACTGAAAAGGGAATCGTATAAAATGCCTAAATTAGAGTTGAAAGGTGTTACCAAGTTATTTGGCAAATTGGCTGCATTAGAAGATATTGACCTCAGTGTGGAAGAGGGGGAGGTGTTGGGCATCTGCGGGCCAAATGGCTCCGGCAAAACCACATTGATCAATGTTATCTCTGGATATTACAGACCCAACCGGGGTACAGTTTATTTGGAAGGGAAGAAGATATCAGGACTGCGGCCGGACCGGGTAGCTGCCAGAGGCATAGCCAGGACCTTCCAGTCAAACATGTGCTTCTACAGAGCTACGGTATTACAAAATATGCTGGTAGGTGCCTTCCTGCAATATAAAACGAATGAATGGCAGGCTTTCTTCGAGACGAAGACCTACAAGGAGAGACGTAAAAAGATTGCAGCAGAGGTGCTGGAGACATTAAAACTGCTAAACCTCGTTAGCGATGCTAATATGCCGGCAATAGACCTTCCGCACGGACATCAAAGGATTTTTGGCATAGCCATGGCGCTGATGACAAACCCACGCGTTCTCCTTCTCGATGAGCCGACAACGGGTATGAACCATGGGGAGGCCATATTTGTGGTGGAGCAAATTAAAAAGATCAATGAGCGGGGTATCACCGTGATATTAATCGAGCACAATATGAAGGTGCTTTTGGATGTAGCAACCAGAGTGGTTGTCCTTAATTTCGGAACTAAGATCGCAGAGGGTAAACCTAGGGAAGTCATGAAAAACCATGATGTCATTGAGGCTTACCTGGGCACGGAAACTGTATAAGACATGCTAGAGCTAAAAAACATATTTGTTTACTACCAGACCAATGCGGCGGTAAGGGATTTGTCTATATCCGTGAATAAGGGTGACTTTATCACTATCCTGGGAGCAAATGGAGCGGGCAAGACATCAACGCTTAATGCCATCAGCGGGATGGTAAAAGTCAAACAAGGAGAGATTGAATTCAACGGAGAGAAGATAAACGGCCTGTCGCCTGCCAAGATAGCGTCCAGGGGTATTATCCAGATACCTGAAGGCAGGAAGCTGTTCCCGCTACTTACGGTCAAACAAAACCTTCAGATGGGGGCCTACCTGCAAAAAGACAGCGGAGTGGTACATAGATCGATGGAGAAAGTACTGGCACTCTTCCCTGATTTGAAGAGTAAGCTCAATACCAGAGCTCAAGACCTGAGCGGTGGGCAGCAGCAGATGGTTGCCATCTCGCGCGGGTTGATGGCACAGCCGGAAGTGCTCTTGCTCGATGAGCCGTCGTTGGGATTGAGCCCTTTACTTAGCCAGCAGCTAGCTGACAAAATAAAAGAGATTAACCGCGAGGGAACGACTGTAGTCTTGGTAGAACAAAACGCAAGGCTGGGGCTTATGCTAGCATCATACGGCTATGTGATGGAAAACGGTGAATTGATATTGCAGGGTAAGTCGTCAGACCTGCTTAACAACAAAGAGGTACAAAAAGCGTACCTCGGAGTTTAGAAGTGCCAGGCAGCAGTGGTTCGGAGGGAGGGCCTTGCCCATAAGCCACTAATAAATAAGGAGCCGCGACATGGAAGATTACCCCTGGTTTAAGAACTATGATCCCGATGTGCCTCACACATTGCAGCCATATCCTGAAATTACAGTGCTCGACGTTCTTGCCGATTCCGTGAAACAAAGACCGGAGCATCCCGTAGTTATCTTTCAGGGCAGAGAGGTATCGCTGCGTGAGATAGAGGAACATAGCAATGCCCTGGCCAAAGCACTCATCGCCGGCGGTGTTAAAAAGGGTGATCGTGTTATATCTCTTTTCCTCAACTGCCCGCAGAGCTTTGTGGCTTTCTTCGCTATCTGGAAGGCAGGAGGCATCGTGGTACCGCTCAATCCATTTTATACGTCGTTTGAGCTGGAACGGTCAATTAACGATGTTGAGGCGGAGGTGGCAATAGTAGGTTCGACATATTATGAGACAGTCAAGTCTTTCCAACCTCGCACCAAGCTACGCTTGGTGATTGCTTCCGACTTGGATACATATATGCAATCACCGTTTAAGAAGGAGGGCGATTCGATTAAGCTGGAAAAGGGTGATTTTTGGTGGAGTGGCCTGATAGAAAAATACACGGGAGCAACACGTCCTGATGTGAGAGTAAACACGCCGGATACCGCTTTAATATTGTTTAGCGGAGGTACCACCGGCGTACCTAAGGGTGTCATGTGCAGCCATCATTCACTTATCATCACTGCAAAGTTCCATGAGGCGTGGTATAAATCGGGGATAAAGAAGTGGGTCGACAAGTCGCTGGTGCCATTACCGCTGTTCCATTCCTTTGGCGTGTATGTATCCTTTGGAGCGTCTTTTACCTGCCATATACCTCAGGTGCTGATTCAAAACCCACGGGATATTAAAAACATTGTCGATACCACCAGGGACTATAAGATAGCCAGTGTTTCAGTTACTCCAACGACGCTGAATGCGATACTGAGTTATCCTGGATTAAAGGCAGATGATTTGCGCTCGCTAAGACGAGTAAGTTCAGGCTCGGCTCCGATGACGGCTGATACCAAGCACCGGTTTGAAGCGCTTACTGGTGGACCTGTTATAGAAGGATATGGCTTGACCGAATCGGGAATTGTTGGAGCGAACTTTCCCTTTAGGGGGAAATGGAAGCAAGGCTCGGTCGGTGTGCCGCAGATAGATGTGGTGGTACGTATAATGGACGTTGAAACCGGCAAGAAAAAAGTCAAAGTAGGAGAGGAAGGCGAGATCACTATAAAGGCTCTTCAGTTGATGCAGGGGTATTGGAGGCGGCCGGAGGAGACAGCCGAGACCCTAAGGAACGGCTGGTTATATACCGGGGATGTTGGCTATATGGATGAAGAAGGGTACATTTTTATCACATCACGAAAGAAAGACCTCATAAAATGCGGGGGTTTCCAGGTATGGCCACGTGAGGTGGAAGAGATACTCATGATGCATCCTGCTATAGCAGAGGTATGTGTTGCGGGCATTCCTGACCCGCGGCAGGTTGAGGCGGTGAAGGCGTGGGTGGTATTCAAGGAGGGGCAACAAGCAACTCCGGAGCAGTTACACGATTTCTGTCGGGAGAAACTTACCGGCTATAAGGTTCCTAGATTCTTCGAATTCCGCAATGGTTTGCCCAAGACGACGATGGGTAAAGTATTGCGCAGGGAGTTGCAAGACGAAGAGAAAGCTAAGTAGGTCATTTATCATCTTTGCCGGGTAAGCATACTTGCGAGTCATTGATGTGTCCTTAAATTCCCCTTGCTTGTGGTAAGCTAAATAGGGTTTTACTAGAAGCGGTAGCTACGGAAATCCACGATCAGATAAGCTTGTCGGATGCATCATGTTTTTAGGGCATAGCTTCGACGGTTATAGTCGTCCCTTTGCCGGGGTGGGAGGAAATTTTGAAGGTGCCGTTGAGCAGGTGGACCTGCTGCTCCATTCGTTGTAAGCCGAGCTTGCCTTTCGCGGCGTAATCAGCCAGGTTGTCCGGTGGGGAAAAGCCGCGCCCGTTATCGGCTACCGTAAGCTTGAAGGTGCCGGTAACGAAGTCCAGCGTCACCGTAGCCAGTGTGGCACCGGAGTGACGGGCGACGTTGTTCAAGGCATCTTGAGCGATGCGGAACATGATAATCTCGAACTCCTGTTGCAGGCTGTGCTCTCTGCCGTTTACCCGAATATCAATCTTTATGCCGCTCTGGTTGGAAAAGCTTTCCCCCAGCCATCTCAATGCCGGCAAAAGACCTACGTTGTCCAGTATGCTTGGCCTGAGGTCGCGGCTGAGCCTGCGGACATCGTCGATGGCGTGAAGCAGCATGTCCAGTATGGTCTCGGCTTGCTTTCTAGATTTGGGTGACAGACGACCGTAATCGCCGGACTCTAGCGCACGGGCTCGATTGGCGATGACGAGCAGCGACTGAATGGTATCGTCGTGCAACTTGCGGGCCAAGCGCCGACGTTCACTCTCCTGGACCTTGAGCATTCGAGATAAGGACAGCCACCGGGCGGTCCTCGACCGCTCCAGTACTCCGCCGTGTTTCAAGCCGGGACGGTAGTCCATAGCCACGAACAGGCCCAGCAGCAGGGCGACTACGGCCACCAAAGCCGTTCTTAAGAAAGAGTCAAGGCCGGGTGAGTCCTCTATCGTTCGAGGTAGTATGGCCGCCAGGAACATGAGCCAGGTTATCCAGGTACCCTGCAAACGGAAGACTGCACTGGCATATACAATCGGCACCAGGAATAGAAAGCTCAGCACAAAGATATAAATACCGTGGGCATATACGATGTCCTGGGCCCAGGGGAACCAGCTGGTGATGCCGAGATATGTGGCATTGTACAGCAATCCGAGCAGCACCATAACCGAGGCAATTATCCAGAAGTGGCGGTTGCGTAAGATGCCTTTCGTTCTTCGAACGGCAACGTCAGTTACCGCATCAATGTCTATCGGTTTCATTGAATATCATCCAGCGATAGAAACCCGACCTGTAAGCCGGCGATGACTGCTTCTGTGCGGGAGGCTACCCTCAGCTTGGAGAAGATATCGGCCAGATGACCTTTTACAGTACGCTCCTTGATGTCCAGGGCCGAAGCCACGTCTTTGTTGCTCAAACCGCGAGCCGTAAGCTTCAAGACTTCAAGCTCGCGGGCGGACAGCTTTTCACCGGCTTCTAATAGCACCGGCCGGGTAGGAAACCGGGCTGCCTGTTTCAGCAGGCGCTCGCCGATGGGGGCGGACAGTACCATATCGCCAGTGGCCACGGCGCGGACAGCGTGGATGACCTCGTCGCCAAAGGCACTCTTGATTAGGTAGCCGGCGGCACCGGCTTTCAGTATCTCCAGTATGCACTCGTCATCGGTGTGGACGGTCAATACTAAGACGGCTACGTTCGGGCACGTGGCCTTGATTTGCTGCGTTGCCTGGAGGCCGTCCAGGTTGGGCATGCTTATGTCCATGATGACAACGTCAGGCGTGAGTTCGGCGGCAAGTTTAACGGCTTGCTCACCGTCACCAGCCTCACCGACGATTTCGAAGGTGCTCTCTTTTTGCAGGACGTCTTTAAGCGCTTGGCGCAGCAAAGGATGGTCGTCAGCCAGGACGATTCGGGTTTTGGGGGAGTGCTTCGTGGAAGCAACGGAAGTTGAAGGCTTCGTATGTGGCATATGCTCAGATATTCTAGCACCTGTTTGAATAGGGGTACAACCTTTTCTATATATTTCAACCTCACCCTGCCCTGATCCTCGCCCTCAAGGGAGAGGGAATATAAAAAAGAATACTTTCAATGCTATTGCGGCCATTTGGACGGGGCCGATGGGACCTTGTTGATGAAAGGCAAAGCGGGTAAACTGATTAGTCAACATAGAAAAAGCTAAATTTAACGCAATTACCCGAATATGACTTGACATAACAATTATACAGGAGGAAAACAAAACCAATGGATGTACTCGATGAAGTAAAAAAGGCGCTGCACAAGGTCAATCCGGGGTTGGATGATGGCAAGATAGTCCCGGGCGCACTGCTTAAAGACGACTTGGATGTCGATTCTCTCGACCTGGTAGAAGTGGCCATGGCGTTGGAAGACGTCTACAGCCTGACGCTCCAGGAAGACGAAATGGACAATATAAAGACGGTAGGTGACATTGTCTCATTAATCGAGGCCAGGTTGAAGGTAAAGAGTGGCTAATCGCGTCGTAATCACGGGGTATGGGGCGGTTACCCCGCTCGGTTTGAATATTGATGATACCTGGCGAAATTTAATTGCCGGAGTGTCTGGCGTCGACTATATCAGCCTGTTCGACACGACCGATTACAAGGTCAGGATAGGCGCCGAGGTCAAAGATTTCAACCCCATCGACTATCTGGACCCGGGAACGGCCAGGCACACGGACAGATTCGCCCAATTCGCACTTGCCGCCAGCCTGCAGGCAATCGAGTCTGCCGGACTCAAGATAGACGAAAGCAACCGATATGATTTCGGTATTCTGGTGGGCAGTGGTGTCGGCGGGCTGGACTCTTTGACGCAGCAGTTCCAAAACTTATCCACCAGAGGGCCGGCCAGGGTCAGCCCGTACGTGGTACCCATGATGATAGCCGATGCCGCCTCGGCGCAGGTGTCGATAAAAACGGGAATCAGAGGACTGAATTTAAGCCTGATTTCGGCCTGTGCCACGGGGACCGACGTTATCGGCATCGCCTACAAGATGGTGAAATGGGGCGAGGTAAAGGCCATGGTCGCTGGCGGCGCCGATGCTGCCGTGACTCCTATGGGACTGGCCGGCTTTGCCCAGGCAGGCGCACTGTCCAGAAACAGTGAACCTAAAAAGGCATCGAGGCCTTTCGACCAGGAGCGCGACGGCTTCGTAGTGGGTGAGGGTGGAGCAGCTTTAATATTGGAAAGTCTGGACTACGCTAAAGCCAGAGGCGCCAATATTCTGGCCGAGGTCGTCGGCTACGGGGCCACATCGGATGCCTACCATGTCACGGCGCCACTGGAAAGTGGCGAGGCTGCGGCCAAAGCAATTGAGATCGCTCTGGCGGGCATAGACTCTGACGAAGTCGGTTACATTAACGCTCACGGGACATCGACGCCGTTGAATGATGCCAGTGAGACCAGGGCTATAAAAATGGCTTTTGGCGATAGAGCCTACAAAATACCGGTCAGCTCTATTAAGTCGATGCTCGGCCATATGATGGGAGCCGCTGGCACGATCGAGGCTATCACCTGCTGCCAGGTGATAAACAAAGGGGTGATTCCACCGACCATAAACCTGGAATATCCCGACCCGGAATGCGACCTGGACTATGTGCCTAACGCGGCTAGAAACGCCGACGTCCGGCTGGCTATATCAAATTCCTTCGGCTTCGGCGGCCACAATTCA
>CAZJID010000007.1:0-40932 GCA_964545945.1 uncultured Dehalococcoidales bacterium | reverse complement strand
TATGAGCATGGGTATCGATGACCTTGAACAATCAGTCTCCTTTGGGAGCCGAGAGGTGTGCCATTGCCTCCGCTTTTTCCTGGATATATGACATAACCAGACTGGGAAGCATGGTACCTTTCTCGGTTATTATGCCAGTAACGAGATCTAGCGGGATTATATCGAAAACAGGTTCGAGTTCTACGGATTTTGTTACGTAACCCGGAATAGCGAATTTGGCAGTCTCACATGAGATGTAGAACGGGATATTTTTAGACCTGGCTGCCTGGGCCAGCGAAAAGGTAGGTTTGCCGTTAATAAAATATCCATCTTCAGTTATGCTATCAGCTCCTACCAGAGCCTTATCTGCTTTAGATATACGAATGCTGATTTCTCCGTCTGGTATTATTTCCACAGGTATGGGGTATTTCATAAGCTCACTGGCTGTGATTTCACCGTACGATTTGTCAAGGAACTTAGATTCAGTAACTATAACACGGAATCGCGTTTCTCTTTGGCTGGCGAGCTCGAGTACCTGAGAGACCGTGGAGCTGTAACTGCACGTTATTATGGTATCCATATCGCTTATGATTCCGCTGGCGTATTCAACGGTTTTGGAAAAAGCCTTGGTAGCTGATTTGGTAAGTTCTTTCCCTTTCATTTCCGCGAATCTTTTCATCACCTGCATGTCTTTCTCGTTTTGAGACCTGATTAGAATCTGGTGCAGGAACTGGTTAGCGTAGTTGGCGATAGGAGTAATGTTCGGTCTGGCGCTTACGAGTTGTTTTGCCACATCTTCTATTTCCTTGATGAAGGCTGAAACAGTGGGGGCGTTGCTTTCGCTTGCTGCCAGGCTTAGGGTGTTGACAGCATGCAACGATAGCCAGCTTGCGCCGTGTATATCATCCTTTTTAAGGTTATTAATTTCCTCGATTACCTTGCTACTCATCGCACTGAATTAACCTTTAGTATATAATAACTATCTACGAATGTCTCGATTTCAGGTGGCGGCTAAATGGAAGAAGCGGTCCTCAGGGCTAAATTTTTAGGGGCGCTGGTTGGTACTGCGATAGGGGATGCTATTGGCGCCGGTTTCGAAGGAAAACCTGCTGCTGAGATGGAGGTGATAGAGGCGTCGGCCAACAGTAGGGAACTCTTAACCTACACCGATGATACCCACATGATGATTGGAGTGGCGGAATCATTGGTGCAGAAAGAAGGTTTTGACGGTGAGCACCTGGCGCGGGTTTTTATAAAAAATTATGAGTTAGAACCCTGGCGTGGCTACGGGCCGGGACCTCCGCTCGTATTCCGCATGATAAAAGATGGGGAACATTGGGATAAAGCAGCTCTGAAGTTGTATGGTGGAGGCTCTTATGGAAACGGGTCAGCTATGCGGATTGCCCCTATAGCTGTTTTCTATCATGACGATTTAACGATGTTGAGGGAGGTTGCTTACAGGTCAAGTCGTATAACTCATGGTCATTTTTTAGGACAAGAAGGTACTGCCTTACAGTCGTTTGCCGTGGCTATAGCTACGGGATCGGAACCTGGGGGAACCTTTGACCAGCAGGAGTTTCTATCCAGACTAATGAAATTGAGCCAGCATGAAACATACAGGAAGAAATTAGAGACCGTGAGAATACTGCTCGAGGGAGCTGATAGGAGCAAAGTAGCTACGGAACTCGGCAACACGGTTGAGGCTTTTAACTCCGTGCCAACAGCCATATATTCTTTTCTATCTCACCGCGATTCATTCAAAGCAGCGGTTCTATTTGCCACCAGTCTTGGCGGAGATACCGATACCATAGCCGCGATGACCGGTGCTATCTCAGGTGCCTACCTCGGAATAGAATCAGTGCCTGACAAGTGGCGGATGAAGCTTGAAAACCAGCTGTATATCGAGGAACTGGCGGCTGTGCTATATGATATATGGGAGCGATGGCGCAAAAAGCCTGCTTAGATGTGTAGCTCTATAATGTCATTATCTTGAAGCACGTGGGTCTGACTGACTCTTTGGCCGTCAAATTTTCCCGAACCCCAGACAACAGCGTACTTCAATTTAGCCTTAAAATCCTTGTGAATATCTTCTGCGGCGTCCTTTACGGTGCTGCCTGTTTTGAGGATTATCGGGTCGGTCAATTCCACTTTCTTTCCAGGACTCTTGGTGTGGACTCTGATAATATCCAGAGCACTAAAAATATTCTTTTTGAAATCCTGCAGTTTGCTGCCTGTGACCGCGGATACCGGTGATATCGGGAACTTATTTCCATAGCGTGTTTTCAATTGCAGCCAGCCGACTTCCGAAGCATCGAGGTCGTCTTTACCACCGATAATCATCATTTTTTTAAATCGTTTGCCTATCAGATTATAAGACGATTCAGATTCCGGCACTATGCTTACGCTCTCCAGTTCCTTGAGAATGGATTCTACCTGGTCAACGGGGCTTTGGCTCAGGTCCACTACAATGGCTATAAGGTCGGCGTTTCTGGCTACATTATTAAGCCAGACGCGTGAATCTTTACCTGTCATCGCCGGCGTGTCAACCAGCTGGATTTGAATATTCTCGAACTTCATCATCCCTATATTGGGAGATTTGGTCGTAAAGGGATAATCGGCAATCTCCGGTAATGCATCGGTAACTGCGGCGAGGAGTTGTGACTTGCCTGAATTGGGCAAGCCCACCAGGGCTACCTGTCCGGCGCCTTCTTTCCTGATGTAGAAGCTGGTTCGGCTGGTAGCAGCTTTTCTCTCCGCTTCTTCGGTAAGTTTGGCGATTCTTCGCCTCAGGTCACCGTACAGATGGTCAGTGCCCTTGTGTCTGGGCATGATGGCAAGCATAGTCTCCAGCGCCTCGATTTTATCCTCGGGCGTCCTCGCGGCACGGTACCGTTTTTCGGCGTCATAGTATTGCGGTGGTAAATTTGCCGGCATGATTAGACCAACATGATTTTAGAGTATAATTTTAACACAATCAGCTTGGTTGATTAAGGGTTACAAGAAATTTACTGTAGATTCGCTATTTTGTCTAATGATTTCCGTCGCTCGATGCTTCAGAATAGTGTGAACTATAATAGCTGTTAAAGGAATTGAGCATCTGATATAATGCGAAAAATGGCTCTGAAGCAAATTTCCAAGCTGGTCGCCGCCATTGTTGCCTGTCTGGCTGCGGGTGCTATCGGCTCTATATTCACCAGAACTGCTATAGCAACCTGGTACACAACACTGGAGAAGCCACCTTTCACTCCACCGGACTGGCTATTCGCTCCGGTGTGGACACTTCTTTACATACTGATGGGAGTAGCTGCATTTCTGGTATGGCGCATGGGGTCGAGAGATAGACAGGTCAGAGTGGCGCTTATCGTCTTTTTAGTACAGTTGGTGTTGAATGCTTTTTGGTCTGTAGCCTTCTTCGGGCTTGGATCTCCCCTGTACGGGTTGATTGTAATATCCATTTTGTGGGTGGCTATATTAGTAACAATCGTTTTATTTTTCAGGATTTCGAAGGTGTCCAGTATACTTATGTGGCCTTATCTGCTGTGGGTAAGTTTTGCCACGGTTTTGAATTCTTCTATATGGCTGCTGAACGGCTAGTGCCGTAAGTCAGGTTATCCACCTACGCGCAACTTTGTGATATGAAAGCTACCGAATATTGCTATGATTGTCTGAGAAAGCTGGCCTGCCAGGCTGCTGAATTGGCGACCGATAACCAGCAGGTAAAAACCAGAGCTATAGAGGAAAGCTTAAAGACACTTCATGATAATTTTTCTCTCGATTGTGTATCCATTGTCATCGCCACTAAAATGCATCACCTAATAAAAGAAATAACCGGCAACCCCGACCCTTACCTGCCGATGAAAGACAGGGAAGTCGAGCTTGGCAGGCAGCTATCACAACAAATTGAAGTTGAGCATGGCAATTTCAGGAGTTGTCTAAAGTTTGCGGCTTTAGGAAACGCGATAGATTTCTTCAGGCCTTTGGATATAGTGATAAGCGATATGAAAGAGCCAGTGAATTTTGTCATAAACGATGCAGAACAGTTTGAGGCCAAATTTACACATGCCTCCAGATTATTATATTTGGCAGATAATGCCGGAGAAGTATTTTTCGATTTGCCTCTATTAAAATTATTGAGGAAAGGGGCATCTGTTGCTTATGTGGTCAAGTCGGCACCAGTGCAAAACGATATTACTCCTGACGATATCAGGCGGGCCAAGCTTGAGGAGGCTCTGGGTGAGATTTTGACCACGGGGACGGCTACGCCGGGCATAGATTTTTCGCTGGCATCACCGGAATTCAAGCGCGAATTTGATTCTGCAGACCTCATCTTTGCCAAGGGTATGGGGTATTACGAATCCCTTTCGGAACTGCCGATCTCGGGCAGGGTTTTCTATTGCCTCAGGGCTAAATGTCAGCCGGTGGCAGACTCACTTGAGGTACCATTGAACGGCTCCGTGGCTATGCTCCGTTAGGGCCACATTTGTCATCCGATTCAGAATCGAGAATGCAAAAGGTATCACTTGGACTACACTGCTGGCATTCCATCTGCAGCATGGTATGGCGAATAGAAAATCGCTGTCGCAGTAAGTTTTCGAGCTGTTTCCGGATATCGGCTGCCTGGCTGACACGTAGGTCATCGATTAGCACGTGGCTGCTCATGGCATTCAGCCGTGGTGAGATGGTCCAGACATGGACGTCATGTATATCTTTTACTCCAGGGACCTGCCTAAGAGCTTTTATCATTGCATCTATATCGACATCGGACGGAGCGGCTTCCAAAAGAACTCGCAGACCTTCTCTTATGATACGGTAGGCTGCCAGACCGATAATCAGACTTATAAGCACACTGATGAGCGGGTCGACCCACAAAAATCCGGTAAAAAGTATAATAGCGCCGCCGGCAATTACACCAACCGAAGCTAAAGCATCGCCGAATGCATGCCAGAAGGCACTTCGAATATTAATATTGCTCTTCTGTTCTCGTCGTAGCCATAAAGTAACGAAAAGATTGACAGCTAGTCCCACAAAGGCTACGGACATCATCAGAATGCTGTTGATTTCAGGCGGTTGCTGAAAGCGGCGATAGGCTTCATAAAGAATTACTGCGGCAATGGCGAAGATGCTGAGAGCATTGACAACAGCTACCAGAACACCGACTCTATGATAGCCGAAGGTCATGCGGCTGCTCGGTGGGCGCTGCACTTGTTTCCAGGCGTACCAGCTGAGAGAGAGCGCCATTATGTCTGTAACCACATGACCTGCATCGCTAAGCAATGCCAGGCTGTTGGATAGAAATCCCCCGACAACCTCGGCTGCAAGAATCAGACACGTAAGTATTATGCTGAATTTGAGCTTGCTGCCTACTGCTGCTCCTTTAGTATGATTGTGTTCCATCGATCGGATATCCTCGTAGTTAAGAGTGGGGGGCCTACTTTACTGCCAGTTTGTCTAAAATAATGTTAGCCCCAATGTATGTGATTATCAAGCAGGGAGTCTTGCTGCGAGGTAATTACAGGTAATGAACGACTTCAGCCAGGCTGCGGATCCTGGAGCAATCAGTGATATCGGTGAAATAATCGTTGCGGTCGATTAGCAAGGCCTTGATGCCGACGCCTCGGGCGCCGACTATGTCTATCTGGTACTGGTCACCTGCATAGAGCGCTTCTTCAGCCCTGACAGCAGCTTTTTTAAGTGCTGCCAGGAATATCTCTGGTCTTGGCTTATCGAAGCCAACCTCGGCCGAGGTCACTTTGAAGTCAAGATAAGGTTGCAGACCCAACTTTTCATAGGTGGACTCCATGTCCTGAGCTACATTTGAAATCAACCCCAGGATTAAACCTCGCTTCTTCAGTGTGTTCAAGGTTGGTATGGCATCATCGTATACCTTGAATTCCCATTTATACTCTCTTATTTTTGTTAATATTTTGAGCGCCTGATCACGGTTGATTTGAGCGCCTGCTCCACCGACTATTCTGGTTATATATTCGACATAGAATTTTATTTGTTCTTCGGGAGCTCTCTTGTCTAAAGGCGAACGCGAGTTTTCGTTACGGTAAAAAATGTCGGCGGCTGACAACGAGTTGAACAGGTCCTTTGCTTGCAAGTTTATGCCTAACTCACGGGAAGAATTTATATAGACATCTTCTCTGGGTGGGTAGTAGCTGGCCAGGGTGTTGTAGAAGTCAAAGAAGACGGCTTTGATCATACCTATTAAAAAATTGTATGGGAAAGCACTCGGGGTGTCAACTAGAGGTCAATGAGCCCTATCTGGTTCCAGGTGAAGCCATTGTTAGTGCTAATCGAGAAGGCACTCTGGTCATTACTACCACCTGCAACCGCGCTGGTTCCGCAGTAAGCCGCCACGCCATCTGCCGACCATGCCACCCGAGCCTGGGCCGGGCCCGTGGGTGGTTTCTGACTGCTTTCCCACACGGGATATTGAGAATTAGGGTTAGACGTGAAATAGACCTGTGGTCCCCGGAAAAGAGATATAGTCGAGGCTTCTGCAGCCCCGGCTAGCAGCTTGCCCCGGCTGAACATGCCATAATGAGCCAGGCTGCAAACAGTGTCTGTACGAATCGCAAGGTTATAGCATACGGTGTCGTCAATACGATAAACATCATCGTTGGGGTTGCCGCCTGAGGCTGAGCCCGGCGGGTTATCGCTCCAGCAAGCGTAGACATGCCGGCTTGCGGGTGAAGTCCCGAGATAGTCCGCGGGTAGAGCGATATCGGCGTAGGTAAGTGGCGTACCGGGCGTATCCTGCCCCGATTGAGATATTTGCACGGGATAGCCTGAAGAATTGTTCCAGATGGTGGTATTCCCACCGAGATCCCTTGTGCCCATATATAAATAGGTATTGTCGGTAGCGGGAGGCGGGCCGGTGGCGGCCACAGCGAGCAGGGTAGCGTCAGAGGCGAATCCCGGTGAATACTGGATGGCAAATACGTCGGCAGCCGTCCAGCCGGTGGCACCTGTGCTCATATCTTTCCAGCCGCTGGGGAAACCGTCCATTATATTTACCAACACCCTGCCGTTACCGCCACCTCTTGATGTACCTACGGCTATATCCCTCCGGCCATAGTCAGTTGAGATGGCCAGGCATGCGACTCGTTCACCCCCACTCAGATTGCTGCTTAACCCGGTAGCAGCGAAATTGGCACCACCGTCCGTTGATAAAAATACCTCGGTTCCGGCACCGGTTACTACAGCGACTATTCTGGGGTTGTCAGAGGCTATCGCCAGTTCTGTCCAGGGTCCGGCTGCGCCGAGGCCCCTGGATATATCGGCCCAACCATAGCCGCCATGCTCTGATTTATAAAGCCTGGCGTGCGGAGAGTCTACAGCATAGACAGTGCCATCGTAGCTAACTGCGATATGATTGACGTCACTGTTTGGAACTATGAGCAAAGTGCTGCCAGTAGGGGTTACTACTTCAGTTTTTTCTGAGTCGGGCACAGTAGCTTTATTGAATTTAACAGTTGCCGGTGTGCCGATGTTTCCGGATTCGTCACGTGCTTCAACATAAAATATGTATGAACCGTCAGGCAAGTCGGTGTATGTTTTGGTGGTATTGCTGCTAAACGGATAATATCCGGTATCGTAACCTTGTAAATAGTAGGAATAGGCGAGTTTATTGGTTGAAGTATTATTATCGCTCGCTGTCCATACGAAGGTAACTTCATTTGAATCGATAGTGTCGACTGGAGCTACTATTATTGTCGTTTGGGGAGGCGTCGAATCCTGAGGTGGTAGCTCTGGCTGGGGTTGGTTCGCAGGAGGTGATGGCGGTGTGGGTGGACTGACGGGTAAATTAAGACAAGCGTTGCTTGCAAAAAGAAGTAGAACCAGTGGCAGTATGAATAATATCGCACGTTTGTTAATTGTGTTCATTGGTACATTATTATTTTGATATGTTTTCGATTCTAGCATAAAGATGCCGAAACGTCACTTTGGAGTTTTTGACACTCGGACATAAAGTTGCTAAGCTTGGTTAGCTCTTAGGAGGGTTGATTTGGCCGAGGAAAAAAGCAAAGTCGATATGGAAAAAATCGTGTCGTTGTGCAAGCGTCGTGGCTTTATTTTCCCCAGCAGCGAGATTTATGGCGGGCTGGGAAGCAGCTGGGATTACGGGCCGCTGGGTACGGAATTGAAGCGTAATATCAAAGATGCCTGGTGGAGGGCAGTGGTTCAGGAACGAGATGATGTGGTCGGTTTGGACGCTAGCATAATCATGCATCCCCAGGCGTGGATCGCTAGCGGCCATGTGGAAAGCTTTTCCGATCCGCTGGTGGAATGTAAATCTTGCCATCTGAGGCAACGGGCAACTGACCTTGTTGGAAACGTTTGTCCCGAATGCGGCGGCGTTTTGACCGAGCCCAGACAATTCAATTTAATGTTCAAGACTTTTATGGGGCCGGTTGAAGATGATGCCAGCGTTGTTTACCTCCGCCCGGAAACGGCTCAGGGTATATTTGTAAACTTCGATAATATACTGGCAACCTCGAGAAAAAAGCTGCCCTTCGGTATAGCCCAAATAGGTAAGTCCTTCCGTAATGAAATCACAACGGGTAATTTTATTTTCAGGACCAGAGAGTTTGAGCAGATGGAGCTTGAATTCTTCGTTAAACCGGGGACAGACGAGGAGTGGTTCAATTATTGGGTTAAGGAGAGGTTCAACTGGTATTTTAATCTAGGAATCAAACCAGACAATTTGCATCTCCGCCAGCATTGTGATGAGGAACTGGCTCATTATGCCAGGGGCTGTTACGATATCGAATATCTTTTCCCGATGGGCTGGGCGGAACTGGAGGGGATAGCCAACCGTGGCGATTTTGATCTTGCTCAACATGCTAAGCACAGCGGTAGAAATCTGACCTATTTCGATGAGGAATCCGGTGAGCGCTATGTGCCTTATGTAATCGAGCCTTCGGCAGGAGTCGATCGTTCTCTGCTGGCTTTTCTTATCGATGCTTATGACGAGGACGTAGCCGATGGAGAAACAAGGGTAGTATTGCGGTTCCATCGCGAGCTGGCTCCTATCAAGGTCGCTGTGTTACCGCTGAGCAGAAATGAGAAACTGGCACCTCTGGCCAGGGATGTAGTTGCTGAACTTCGGCGTCATTTTGTCACGCAGTACGATGATGCCCAGAGCATAGGTCGCAGGTATCGTCGTCAGGACGAAATAGGTACTCCTTACTGTGCAACTATTGATTTTAAATCGCTGGAAGATAATCAGGTTACGATTCGAGACCGTGACAGCCTGGGACAGATTAGAGTGCCGGTAAAAGAACTGGTTAGGACTTTGCAAGCAAAGCTGAGCGGTGAAGCTTTTGACGCCCAGCCATTATGGGCAACCAGGACATCCGGTGCTGTGGAACAATGAGGATTCTTCATTTCGCGGACCTCCATTTGGGGATGGAGACCTACGGCAGTGTTGACCCTGCTACAGGGTTATCTACGAGGTTGCTCGATGTCTTGAAAGCTCTGGACCAGGTGGTTGAGTATGCGGTGAAAAATGGCGTTGACCTCGTCCTCTTCTGCGGTGACGCATACAAGCATCGTGATCCTTCACAGACTCAACAACGAGAGTTTGCCAGACGTCTAAGGCGGCTATCCGATAATGGAATCCCCGTTTTTCTATTGGTAGGCAATCATGACTTGCCCAATGCTATCGGCCGGGCTAACGCCGTAGAGATTTTCGATACTCTGTCGGTTAACCAAATATATGTTGGCAACCGGCCTGATATCTATAAAATACTCACTAAGCAAGGTATTGTGCAGATAGTGGCTTTGCCCTGGTTAAAAAGAAGTGCGTTGCTTAGTCGAGAAGAATCTAAAAATCTCAGCATCGAACAGGCCAATGACAGATTGCAGGAGATGATGACTCGCAGGCTACTAGACTTGGTTTCCGATTTAGACCCTAATTTGCCCGCACTGATGGTGGGCCATGTATCGGTATCTACAGCAAAACCCGGGTCGGAGAGAAGTATGGTGATAGGTAGGGATCCCGTATTACTGCTGGGAAATGTGGCTATGCCTGCCTTTGACTATGTGGCTTTAGGGCATATCCATCGTCACCAGGAATTACAGAAAAGTCCGCCTGTGGTTTATGCAGGCAGCCTTGAGCGTTTCGATTTTGGCGATGAAGGTGAGGATAAGGGCTTTTATGTGATTCATGTGGAGACAAAAGATAAAGAAAGGCGAGTAAATTATGAATTTCATAAAATTAATGCCCGGCGTTTTGTTACTGTACCTGTGGAAATCGCCATGGATGATGCCGACCCAACAGATACCGTTTTAAAAGCCATTACTCAAAGGCAATCCGATATCGAAAATGCTGTGGTTAGAGTTCATATATATTTACCCGCAGCATTGGAAACCTGCGTCCGGGACGTAGAGCTCAACAAAGCTCTTAGAGCGGCACATTATGCCATAGTTGCCAAAGAAGTAAGGCAGGAGGCACGTCTCCGGTTAGGCGAGGTGACGAGTCAGAGTCTGAGTCCTATTGAGGCACTGAAAAGATATTTAGAGACTAAAAAAATGAGTGACGAACGGCAGAAAGCTTTACTCGAATACGGAGAGAAATTAATACGGCAAACAGAACAAAAAATAGAAGAGACGGTGAATGCGGGATAATATAATGAGAGTACGGATTGGCATAAGGTCTAAAATCCTTATCTTTTTCCTGGCTTTGTCCTGCATTTCGCTGGGGGTTATCAGTGCGCTGGCATTTCGCACCATTTATGAGATTAGCTCTCTGGTCAAACAGAACAGTACGGCTATGGGAGAACAAGTTGCCAGCCAGAGCATTACAGCTCTAGAAGACCTCGGTAGGCGGCTGATACAAAGGCGAGCGTTAAACGTTGCTAATGAGATAGAGCTCTTTGTACGATACCATCCGGGTTTGGGTGCTTCAGAGCTGAAGTCGAACAGCGAGTTGCAAGAAATAGCTGTCCAAATTGTAGGACAAACCGGCAGTACCATGGTTTATGACAACACCGGAACGGTCTATTTCTCTGCAGACCCCAAGCTGGTTGGTGTTAATCTCCTTAAGGTGGGTGGTGAACCTGTCTCGTATGCGTCTATTGTTGAGCGGAGTTTTAAAGGGGAAGCTTCAGGATACTATGACTGGACTGACCCTAAAGGGGAAGTTAGAACTAAATACATGCACTGTATACCGGTGGAGGGGACAAACTTTATAGTAGCTGCATCTACGTATATTGATGAATATTCAGCGCCGGCAGAAACATTGGAAGCAGACATAACATCCACAGTTCTGGCTACGACTCAATACATAGATGAGCAGGTACAAAAATCAGAATGGATTTTCACTGGCGTTTTCGGTGGCATGATTCTTCTGGCTATCGCTGTAATATTTTTACTATCGGGAGCTATTACTCGTCCTATAGTGGCGCTAACTAAAGGTGCGGAGGTTATCGCCAAGGGTGAGCTGGATTACCACATTAAGGCGGAGACGGGAGATGAGATTCAGCAGTTGGCGGAACAATTCAATGATATGGCCAAGGCGCTGAAGGAGTCTTACACAGGTTTGGAGCAGAAGGTTGCCGATAGGACCAAGCAGGAGCGACAGAGAGCCGAGCAATTGCGTACGATCAATGAAGTCAGCCGGAAAATTAGCTCTATTGTAAATCTTGATGAACTTCTACCGTATGTGGGCAACTTGCTTCGCGAAACATTTCACTACTATAACGTAAACATATATCTATTGGAACCTTCGTCTGGTAAGCTAATGCTCAAAGCCCTGTGTCTTAGCGGCCAGAAAGGCGTTATTCCTGTTGGTGTGCCTCTGGAAGTGGATGAAGAAAGTATAGTCGGCTGGGTGGCGCAGGCTGGAGAGCCAATTTTGGCAAATGACGTAAGTGAAGACCCGCGGTACCGCGCTGTTGAAGCGCTGGAAGACACTAAGTCTGAGCTGGCTGTACCTGTAAGGATGGGGAAAAAAGTTATTGGTGTTCTCGATATCGAGAGCACTGATGTGGATGCTTTTGGCGAGGCCGATTTGTATACCACACAGACGCTGGCAGACCAGCTGGCTGTGGCCATCGATAATGCGCGGCTCTATGAGGAGACTCGTCAAATTGCGGTCATGGAAGAACGCAACCGTATGGCCAGGGAGATTCATGACACACTGGCTCAGGGGTTCAGTGGTATTATTTTGCAGCTCGAGGCAGCGGAGCAAGCGATGGGAAGTGATGAGCCGGGATTGCAGCGCCATTTAAACCAGGCGCGGAATCTGGCCAGAAAAAGCCTGGCTGAAGCTAGGCGCTCGGTCTGGAATTTACGACCTCAGGCTCTGGAGCAAAAACCTCTGACGGAAGCTATTAAACAGGAAGCGGATAGATTCAGTCAGACCACCGGTGTGAGCGTGAAGATTAATATTTTGGGCAACAAGCGTAATTTGCCGCCGGAGATAGAAGCAGGCATTCTTCGCATATTTCAGGAGTCCGTAACCAACGTGAGGAAGCATGCTAAAGCCACAGAAGTAGAAGTGAATTTGACTTTCAGTGACTCTACAGCGGAACTTACGGTTCGGGATAACGGTGTCGGTTTTAAACAAAGAGTTGCCGGCGATGGTAAGGGGGGAAAGAAAAAGAGTGATACTTTTGGTCTAATAAGTATGAGAGAACGGGCTCGCGGCTTTGGAGGCACGTTTGAAGTGCAAAGTCGGGCAGGTAGAGGCACGCTCGTCAAGATAGTTATTCCTACCGGTAAGGAGGTATTGTAGTGGAAGCTATTAAGATATTAATTGCTGACGACCATCCGGTAGTAAGAGAAGGTTTGAACGCGATGCTGAGCCGGGAAGCTGACTTTAGGGTGGTAGGTGAAGCTAAAGACGGGGCTGAAGCTGTCAATAAGGTCAAAGAATTGTCCCCCGACGTGGTGCTTATGGACCTTCGTATGCCCGAAATGGATGGCGTGGAGGCTATGCGCCAGATTCGACCGGCAAACCCGGAGGTAAAATTTATCATACTTACGACGTATAGCGACGACGATTATATATTCAGCGGGATAGAAGCTGGTGCCAGAGCTTACCTGCTTAAAGATGCACCTAGAGATGAGCTGTTTAAAGCCATAAGGGCAGTTTATCGAGGCGAGTCACTTATTCAGCCGGTAGTTGCGTCGAAGCTGCTAGATAGATTTTCTGAGCTATCCAGGCGGACACCGTCCGGTGAGGAACTATCGGGGCGCGAGTTGGAAGTGCTGTGTCTGATGGCTAAAGGTTCGGCAAATAAAGAGATTAGCGCCGAGTTGAAGATTGCTGAGAGTACGGTAAAAACGCATATTACGAACATTTTTCAGAAACTGGGGGTGAGTGACCGTACGGAAGCCGTAACTCAGGCTATAAAGAAGGGTATTATACGCCTCTAATCATACTAAAGTACTACTGAGTATCGGAAAAATGTTTGAGGCGAAAAATCCGACTTTTTAGCCAGATTAAACCAGCCACTATACTGATTGGCATAACTGAGATAAGACGGTAAACTTAGGCAGCTAGTTCACGATACCAGATAGAGGAGTAAGTATGGAAAAGATTTCAGTACTGATAGTCGATGACAACGAGGTAGTAAGAGAAGGGTTGAAGAGCATACTTGAACCTCAATCGGACATAGATGTGATAGGCGAGGCCTCTGATGGTCTGGAAGCGGTAGCCAAAGCGGAAAAGCTAAACCCGGATATCATATTGATGGATGCCCATATGCCGGGTATGGATGGAACAGAGGCGACCCGACGTATAAAGCGAAGTTTGCCTGACGTGAAAATCTTATTTCTAACAGTCTATGGTGATTATGTCGGGGCTGCACTGGAGGCTGGCGCCAGTTGGTATCTGACCAAAGATTGCCGACGCCAAGACTTGATGGAGGCTATCAGAGTTTTGGCACGGAGCACCCGGGCAAAGGCGAAAAAAGCATAGGTTGCCCTTTTGCAATTTGAGGTGCCACATCAGTGTCCTTTTAATATCTTCCTATCTTAAGCTTACCAGTACTTTGTCGTAATTATCAACGATATTTTTGATTATCTCAGCCGCACTTGTAATTTCCTTTATCATACCGGCTATAGCACCGCAGTAAGCTTCGCCATTGACCAGGTCGCCTTCGAATTGTCCTTTTCGTGAACGGCCGCTACCTAGGAATGTCTGCAACTCTTCGGCTGAAGCTCCGGCTGCTTCCATCTCAAGCAGCTTAGCCGAAATCTGGTTTTTTAAGATTCTGGTCGGCCCGAGTTTCCTTCCTGTGATCGACGTAGCTGTATCGCCGGCCTTTACTACGGCGTCTTTGAAATTTTGGTGAGCTACAGACT
This sequence comes from uncultured Dehalococcoidales bacterium, assembly GCA_964545945.1. Lineage (GTDB taxonomy): Bacteria > Chloroflexota > Dehalococcoidia > GIF9 > UBA5629 > 9FT-COMBO-48-23. Next base: position 26,631 of record CAZJID010000007.1, on the reverse strand, counting down.
CACGGGCAGCAACAAAGCGCGTACCCATCTGAACTCCTTCGGCGCCCAATGCTAGTGCGGCAACGACGCCTCTGGCGTCGGCAATACCTCCTGCAGCTACCACTGGAATAGATACAGCATCTGCAACCTGTGGCACTAGAGTAAAAGTAGTCAGTTCATCCAGTCCGTTATGGCCACCGGCCTCGTAGCCCTCAGCGATAACTGCGTCGACACCGCGTTTTTCGGCACTCTGCGCGTGTCTAACCGCGGCTACAAGATGCAGGACTTTTACCCCGGCTTCTTTGAAACGCCCCGTGTACAAAGCAGGATTACCGGCCGCCGTTACTGCTACTTTGATTTTAGCTTGAATGACAACATCGACAAGTTCCTCGATTTGCGGATTATTTAATATAGGTAGATTGACCCCGAATGGTTTAGAAGTCAGACTTTTAGCTATTTCTATCTGTTCCTTCAGGTTTTCTACCTGGTCACCGGTATGGTCCATGCCCGCATTTGGGCTTATCAAACCCAGACCCCCGGCATTGGAAACGGCTGCTGCTAACTCTGCACCCGCAATCCATACCATCCCTCCCTGAATGATCGGGTATTCTATGTTAAGTAAATCACAAAGTCTCGTCCTTTTCATCGTCTAGTTCTCCTTTATTTAGTGGTGATACCGCATGTCGTTTATACGTCAGTATAGCAAACCGAGCATCTCTTAATTTATTTAATCAATTTGAATTCTGTTACGTCTACCAGCCCCATATCCGTTAGTCGGAGTTCAGGTATTACAGGCAGAGCTATGAAAGAAAGAAGTGCAAATATCGCTGGCGGAGTAGTTCCCAGTCCGGACGCAGTTTTTTCCATATTTTCAAATTTTTTAACCACGACTTCCAGCGGTTCGGCGGAAAGTAAACCAGCAATCGGCAGGGGCAAAGAGGCTGCTAATTTACCGTCTACACACACCACCAGTCCGCCCTTAAGCCTTTCTATCTCTTTGATTGCCGTATAAATGTCGATGTCATTCGTTCCTACCGCTACGATATTGTGAGAATCGTGAGCGATTGAAGAAGCCAGCGCCCCTCTTTTTAAGCCGAAGCCCTTGACCATACACAAGCCGATACGGCCGGTTGCTTTATGCCTCTCGACAACTACCAGTTTTAAGATGTCTTCTTCAGGGCCCGGTATGACTATACCATTTTTGGTTTTCACTCTCTCGATTCTTTTCTTGGTCAGAATCTGGCCGGGGATGATTTCGATTACAGGGAGGCTTTTGCTGCTCGCGGCTAACTTCAAATCTTCCACGTCGAAAGGTTTGACACGGACGGTATCAGCCAGTTCAGCAGCCCGGGGTTTTAACGTCGGCCCCAAGTATTTACCCTTCCTGGCAACCAGGCGGCCATGAAAGAGAACCATATCGATATTCAGTTGATGAAGGTCGGTGAAAGTTACAAGGTTGGCCATGTAGCCGGGCGCTATGCCTCCGCGGTCATATAACCTGAAATATTCAGCCGTGTTTATTGTAGCCATCTGTATGGCTCGAACAGGTTCGAGACCTTTGCGAATAGCTTTCCTGACAACGGCATCTACATCACCTTCACGAAGTAAATCGGAGCAACTGCGGTCATCGACAACGAAAAAGCACCGCCTATAAGTCTTATCATTAACCAGTGGCAAAAGCGCATCTAGATTTTTTTCGGACGAGCCTTCACGTATCATAAGATACATTCCGCGCCTTAATTTTTCTCTACCCTCCTCGGTTGAGGTTGATTCGTGGTCAGAGTAGATGCCAGCGGCTATGTAGGCATTCAGATGTTTATTCGTCACATGAGGAGCGTGTCCATCGATTACTTTATCCTGGGCGGCGATTATTTTTGCTAAGACCTGTCTATCGCCATTGATAACGCCTGGGAAATTCATCATTTCGCCTAATCCGATGACATGGGGGAGCTTCAGGATTCGGCTGATTTCATCGCCGGTAATCTCCGCACCACTAGTTTCCATATGCGTTGCTGGTACGCATGAAGGTGCCATAAAGAACATGTCCAGAGGCAACTTCTTTACCCAGTCCATTACGAATTTAATACCCCGAATTCCGGCAACGTTTGTAATTTCGTGCAAGTCTGTGACCACAGCGAGAGTTCCTCTGGATACTATGGCGTGTGCGTAAGTAACGGGGTGCAGCATGGAGCTTTCTATATGAGTGTGCCCGTCGATGAGTCCGGGCGCCAGATAAGCACCTTTTATATCAACCGTCTCTTTAGCCTTAACGTAGTTACCGACTCCTGCAATTCTATCGCCGTAAATTGCTACGTTGCCCTCTTCAATGATGCCAACAAAGGTATTAATAATTTTTGCATTCTTAATCAACAAATCCGCTGGATAATCTCCGCGAGCAACCGAAATCAGTTTAGCCAGATTCATATTTGTTTCTGCCTCTACCAATGTATTTGAACGTCAAGTATAAAGAAGTCAGTAAAATGGAACGGCCTAGCCATAAGGTCTGACAGTTACCACTTTAATCTATGAAACCGATATCTCTAAGGTAACGATACCTCTCATTCCAATCTATGCCGTAACCTACCACGAACTTATCGGGTATGGTAAAACCGAGGTAATCAATATTTACCGGAACGTTGTGTCGTGACGGCTTATCAACCAGGGCACAGAGCTTTAACGAGGCTGGTTTTTTCTTTCGTAAGTAATTCATTATAAACGACACCGTAAGTCCCGTATCGACTATGTCTTCAACCACTATTACGTCTCTGCCTTTTATCATGGATTTTAATCCGTGAACTATTTTGACTTTTCCAGAAGTCGTGGTACTGGTTCCATAGCTCGATAGTTTAATAAAGTCAACTTCCACATGCATGTCCAACTCACGGATCAGGTCGGCCAGAAAAACGAAAGAACCCTTTAGAATGCCTATAAGTAGTGGATGTTTATCTTTGTAATCTCGTCTGATTTCCGTTGCCAGCTTGGCTACGGCCTGACAGATTTTTTCCTGGGTGATCAGGAGTTGTGGCTGCTGAAACACGCCGTGATTATACCTGCAACTTTACTCATTGTCTACGGGTTATATTGTCGCTATTTCGAGCGAAACCGGGTGTCCAACTCAGTGTAAACTAAGCGACCCGCGGAGTTTTTCAATTCTATATAGAGGCTGATAGTTAGCAAACCGGTCAGCGCTTGACTATAAGTTTTTTGATTGCCTGCTGAAGCCCTTCGATGGTCAGTTCAAACATGGGGAAGATTTTTCTGATCGTCATTATCGTAGGCTCGTTCCAGTAGGCCGTTGATTCGGGGTTTAGCCAGGCGCAGTGGTTGAAATGGTCAGCTATCTGCTTAAGGCGGACTATTCCCGGTTTACGATTTCGTTCATAGTAGTATATGGCGCCCCAAACGCTGTTTAGCTCCGATGGCGCCATCCAGGCGTCTCCGACGATTATCAACTTGTAATCCGATTCTATGTTCTGCAGCAGGTGATCAAAAGGGACAGCATCCCGATGGAGTATGTCTTTATAAACATAATCATAGACACAGTTATGGAAGTAGTAATATTGGAAATCCTTAAAGTGTGTGCTTCGATGTGCCGCAGAGAAGAGCAGGCTGCACAGATGGGCGAATGGTTCCATTGAGCCGCCTACGTCCATAAGAAGAAGCAACTTAACCTTGTTCTTCCGGCTTCTCCTCCAGATTAACTCTATGTCGCCGGCGTTCTTGGCGGTGGCATCTATAGTTTTATCCAGGTCCAGCTCATCCTCAGGGCCTGTGCGTTTGAACTGTCTCAGCCCTTTCAATGCGACTTCGATCTGGCGGATATCGAGCGTGAGATCGTGACGGTAGTTGCGGAATTGCCTTTGCTCGGCAATTTGAATGGCGCTTCTGCCTCCACCTCCACCACCTATTCTGAAGCCTGACGGGTGCTCCCCAGAATGCCCGAAAGGTGATGTGCCGGCTCGGCCAATCCAGTGGCTGCCACCGTCATGTTGTTCCGTTTGCTCCCGGAGCCTTTTCTCAAGCTCTTCGAGTAGTTTTTCCAAATCCATGCTTTCCAGAAGGGCCCTTTCTTCTTCGGTTAAGAGGAGCCTGTTTAGAGGCTCCTTCAGCCAGTTCAGAATTTCCTCCGAGATTTGTGGAGGACCTTCGACGCCTTTGAAATATTCCTGAAAGGCGATGTCATAGTGGTCAAAGTAAGCCTCGCTTTTGACCAGCGTAGCTCTGGCAAGATAGTAGAAGTCGTTAAGACTTGAAATATATCCTCTGGATAAAGCTTCCATGAGGGTCATCCATTCCGTTATGGAGACCGGTATTTTCCTTTGTCTGAGCGCATAAAAAAAGCTGGTAAACATACGCGATGCACCCGTCAGCGAGTAGGCTCTTGGTCGTCAGCGGTATTTACACTCTGTTTTTGCTTCATTAGGGTATTAACGAAATAGGCGTAATCTGTTTCTTTCTTCAGAAGGGTACCGGCGAAGGGTATGTCTCTGGATATAGACTTTTCGGGCGTTTCGCTGGCAAGAAGGACTCGAATCCAATCGATGAGCTCACTTGTTGAAGGTTTCTTACGAAAGTCGTCGATTTTCCTTAGCGAATAGAACGTCGTCAACGCTTGATTAAGTAGACTTTGCCTGATATTAGGAAAATGTACCCTTACGATCTCCTCCATCAGGTCGGGGTTGGGAAACTCGATGTAGTGGAATATGCAGCGTCTGAGAAAGGCATCGGGCAGCTCTTTTTCGGCGTTGCTGGTTATGATTACGATAGGTCTGTGCGCTGCTGTGACTGTTTCTCCGGTCTCTGGTATGTAGAAGCTCATCTCATCGAGCTCATTGAGCAGGTCGTTGGGGAATTCCAGGTCGGCTTTATCTATCTCATCAATAAGGAGCACCAGTTCTTCGCTGGAGGCAAAAGCTTCACCCAGTTTACCCAGCTTAATATATTGCTTGATATCGTGGATATCTTTATCGCCGAAACGACTGTCATTTAACCTCTGTACTGTGTCGTAAACATAAAGGCCCTCCTGAGCTTTGGTAGTTGACTTAATATTCCAGATGATTAGCTTCTTGCCCAGATCTTTGGCTACGCTGTGTGATAGTAGCGTTTTCCCGGTGCCGGGTTCACCTCTAACTAATAGAGGCCGCTTTAAGGCAATAGCTACATTAACTGCATTTCTTAAAGCTTCGGAGGTGACATAGTCTGAAGAACCTTTAAATTTGTCGAATCGGTCGCTACGCATTGTATTTATTTTGCCTCCAATCAGGGTTAATATTGCGGTTAATTGTAGTTGATATTCGAAGCTAAATCAATTTGTCCGGATGACTTCAGCCGGAAAAATTCAAAAAATTATTTACCTGTCTTTGTAGGTAGTGTATCATTTTGAAATCTGATAATATGATTGCACTTCAAGAGGGTGTGCAATCATGGTCAAGTGTTCGGAGTGTGGCTTCTTAGCAAGCAGAAATTTACAATCGAGGCAATTAGAGGAGACAGAGCCGGAAATTAGAGAAGAAGGAGCCTTATCAATTGCGTGGAATACTGACAAGCCTTTTGATAAATACGAACCACCAATTTGCTTTATGCAAGTTCCAGACTTCGACGTTATCCCATATAGCCTACAGTTTGTTCTTCAACGTGACAAAGAAAAAGAGAAAATTCGTGCTGAGATTCAACGAGAGAGAATGTGTGAGTCTTTCATCGAGTGGAGGTTAGGGGCTACCCCGAAGGAGCATAGAGAAATGTTAGACAGAAAAGAGATGCTGAAATGGCAAGCCGAGCGAGAAGAATCGGATAGAAAATGGCGAACAAGGCAACAATGGTTTATGGTCATTGTGGCTGGTATTTTTACTATTCTTGGGGTTATTATTGGGATATTAGCTAAAAGCTTCTAATCGGATATTGACTCAGCTAAGTTCGCGATTTCACCAATCGTCCATACATGGTCAGATAACCCTGCCGCCATTGCCGGAGTTTTTGGATAAGGATAAGCTAATGTCTTATGTGGTCTGGCAAAGTTATAGTGCATAAAATAAAGAGCTAGAGCGTATACATGATTCTCCAGTTTCTTAGAAAAGGCATTGGTTAAGCGGGTAAATCTTCTCATATTCATTCGCATTGTTAGATTCTGCCGCTCTGCAAAGCTGGTAGATATTTTGGTCGGGTCGGGGTTACCTTGTATAACACGAGGTTCTGCCGCTATGCACTTTGCCGGACTATATTTAGCTTCGCTTTCCCGTTCCTGACCGTACAGTTTAACTAACATAGCGTAATCCACCTCGGAGCCAAAGGCATCCTCAACTGCCCAAAGATAAACTGTATGTCCATCTGTGGTAATCTGTACCCGATTCGCAAGCCTACTTTTTAAATCATTCATAAACTGATGCGCATAGCCAGCATTTCTCAATCCGACTAGCCAGCAAGGTACTAATTTGGTATCTGCGTCAATCGCAGTCCAAGTCCAGACATCACCGTATCCTAGTTCGCCAGTATGTTCTTCTGGTACATTTTTATCCTTTGAATAAACGAAACTCCAAATCTCGTCACACTGTATGTGCTTGCACGGTAGGCCATGCATTGCCTTGTCCTGGTATTCCAAGCACGCGGCACCAACTTCACGGAGCAATTTAACGACTGTGTTAATAGCTGTGTCCGTTATACGAGCAGTACTTCGGATTGAGTTACCTTCGCAAAGGGTCTTGATAACTTGAACTTTACGTTCTATACTGAGCTTGTTCATTTCTATACTTCTTATACCCTAATTGACTATATTGTATCACATCGCTTAAGCATTGTCAATAGGAATATGGCATAATATAATAAAAATATTATATCATATTTCTTGACAATATAATAAATATATTATACAATCATGAGCAAATGTAAATTTTACGATTATGTTAATACTAATGGGATTAACATAATTAAGGCGGAACTCGACGGGTTAGGAGTGAAAGTTAAGGCAAAAATAACCACGAAATTAAATGCATTGGAACAAATGGAGCAGGCTGATTGGAGGGGTAGTAAGATGATAGAGGTGTTAAAGGGAGATAAAGACGGCTTACTTGCAGTGAGGGCAGAGTGGCAGGGGGTCCAACATAGGCTGCTAGGATATTATGGGCCCGAACGAGGTGAATGTACACTTCTTGCTTACTGTACTGAACGCGGAGGTAAATATATACCCAAAGAAATAGGGGAAATAGCACAAGGAAGGATAGTAGAAACCGATGTAAATCCGGCTGCTAGGAGGATTCGACATGATTTCGGATAAAGAAAAACAGCTACGAGATAGTCTTGCAAATAAGGAATATCGTGAGGCCCTTGCTGTTGAGCATGTTAATACTACACTTGCCATTCAAATACGGAAAATGAGGGAGAGCCAACAATGGAGTCAAAGTGATTTAGCAGCTCGCTTAGGTAAACACCAAGAGACAATATCTCAATGGGAAAATCCGGACTATGGCCGACATACTATAACAACTTTAAAATCGTTGGCGGCGACATTCGATGTGGCGCTGCTCGTCAAATTCATACCATTTAGCGAGTTAGTGAGAGATATGCTCAATCTATCTGAGATTCGCCTGTCTCCACCTAGTTTTAGCGAAGAACGGACTCATATCTCAACGTTGGTTTCCGAGGCTTCCAATTTCATAATAGATACAAGAGATATGGATGCATATAAACCCACCCCCGAAGATTTAGAGATTCCAATCACTAGTTCAACTGCATCGGTAAAAGTTGGAAAGGAGTGGATTCATGCGTGAAGAATACCGCCAACGTCTTATTAGTGAATATCGCTACGCAGTAACCAAAATGCAGGAAGCATCGCTACCGGCAAGAAAACTATTCTATTTCAGTGTCTTTTTTGGCGAAGCACAACGTATACTTAATTGGGAATGGGACACTGACTTGGCACTCATCTATACAATAACGCGTTACGTTCATGTACAATTAAATGGTTCATGGGGTGAGTTTATAAAACAGCCAGAATTATTGCCTATTGATTGGAATGTTGTTATTGATAAACTAACCCAGGCTGCTTCTGACCTCACCACCTACCTTGATAAGTCTAGTAATCAAGACAACAAAGAGGTTCTATGCACAATGCTGGGTCAATTCGCTGAAATTGCTTATTCCGTTTCAGGAAATGGTAGTTATTTGTATGATAAAGGGTTTCTTAAACTTTAGCCTGCCAACGCGCATGGGCTGCCTTTCTTGCAATCTCTCGTCTTTGCTCTGGGGTTAGTTTGCTTGCTCTAGCTCTGCCACCCTTTAGCCCTCCAGCGCGACCCAAGGCTTTATAATCGTATTCTTTTCTTGGCTTCTTGGCTTCAGGTTCAATTTGTCCTGTAGCCTCTTGTACTACCCGAAATGCCGTAACACTAAAATCGTGGTCTCGCTTCTTTTCCCTTGCCATGATTCAAGCATAGCACCATCGCTCAAGCATGGTCAAGGGTTCCTAATTTCAAAATGATACACTACCTCTTTGTAAAATCTCTTGACAAAGATAAAAAATAGTGTTAAACTAATGGTTCGCTGCATTGATATGCCGTGTGAACTTCTTAAAAAATCTTTTCCCCATTACTACTCTTAATTACTAACGTTTGGTTAAAGAACCGCATTGAGACATTTGTCTTAGTTTTTTGATGGGAGAGTTATGTCTATTTCATTAGCATCTAACAAAGAGAACATTGCCCCGGACTCGTCGAGAGTATCCTTCGCCAAACTACCAACTGTCCTTGAGATTCCGAATCTAATCAAAGTTCAGCTCGATTCATTTCGCTGGTTTCAGGAAGAGGGATTAAAGGAGCTTCTGGAAGAAGTCTCTCCAATCCATGACTTTACCGGCACCAGACTAGAACTGCATTTTGTCGGCTACGAGTTCAGGGAGCCTCCGTACACCATTGAGCAGTGCCGCCAGCGGGATATGACGTATGCAGCTCCGTTATATGTAAGAGCCAGGCTGGTAGTTAAAGAACCCGGGGAGATTCGGGAGCAGGAGATATTTTTCGGCGATTTTCCGCTCATGACTGATAAGGGGACCTTTATTATCAGCGGTGCCGAGAGAGTGGTAGTCAATCAACTGCTTCGGTCACCGGGTATCTATTTTAGCTTACAGGAGGACGTAGCTACCGGTCGCGAGCTGTGCGCGGCAAAGCTGATACCGGAACATGGTGCTTGGCTGGAGTTCGAAACTTCCAACAGAGATGTAATATTTGTCAAAGTAGACGGTAAGAGGAAAATTCCCGTAGCAATTTTATTGCGTGCCATAGGCTACGATGATGATAAGGAACTGCTCAGGCATTTCCGGGATGTGGAAACATCCGCCGAACACAGTTTTATACAAACCACTATAGAAAGAGAGCCCTCCGTCCAAACCAAACAGGAGGCTCTCGTTGATATATATAAGAGATTACGCCCCGGCGAACCCCCCACTGTTGATAATGCGCAGAATTTGCTGAATAACCTTTTCTTCAATCCCAGGCGCTATGACCTGGGCAGGGTCGGCCGCTATAAGCTAAATCACAAGTTAGGCCTTAAAGTTGAGGAAAGTCATCGCTGCTTAACTAAAGAAGACTTCATAGAAATAGTTAGACACATCATTAAAGTAAATAACGGAAGGGAAGAGCCTGACGATATCGACCACTTACGAAATCGCCGAGTGCGGACTGCGGGGCATCTGATACAAAACCAGTTCCGAATCGGCATACTGCGTTTAGAGAGAACCATTAAGGAACGCATGAGCATCGTCGGTCCGGAAGCTGCTACTCCGTCAACTTTAATTAATAACCGCCCTGTGGTGGCCGCCATGAGAGAGTTTTTCGGAGGGTCCCAGCTGTCTCAGTTTATGGACCAGACGAATCCACTCGCTGAGCTAACGCATAAACGTCGCCTTTCGGCTATGGGACCGGGTGGACTATCACGCGAACGTGCCGGTTTCGACGTCCGTGATGTGCACCATTCCCATTACGGTAAAATCTGTCCTATCGAAACTCCGGAGGGGCCGAATATCGGTCTCATCGGATCTCTGGCTACTTATGCCTCGATTAACGACTATGGTTTCATACAGACACCGTATCGCAAGGTCATTCATGAGGTTCCCAATAAAGTTGATAAGCTGCTGAACCGGACGGCTTATGAGGATATAACTGATGGAGACGGGAAAACCATTGTTGGAAGGCGACATGCCATCACCAAAGAAATTACTTCCAAGATAGCTTCTCTTGCTGTCCGTAAGATAAAGGTTGTTCCTTTTGTCTCCGACCAGATCGAATATCTGACCGCGGATGAGGAAGAGAAATATACGATTGCTCAGGCGAATGCTTTGCTTAATGAAAAAAATGAATTTGTGGAAGAAGGTATCGGCGTTATTAGAGGTGGTAAATATCTGAAGGAGACTCCTGATAAGATAGATTTTATGGATGTGTCGCCGAAGCAGGTCTTCAGCGTTACTACGTCTCTGATACCTTTTCTTGAGCACGACGACGCCAACAGGGCTTTAATGGGCTCTAATATGCAGCGACAGGCTGTTCCTTTGCTTCGTCCCGAAGCTCCGCTTATAGCCACAGGCATGGAAAAGGAAGTGGCTAAGTACAGCGGGCAGGTTGTTTTTGCCAAGGCCGATGGTGAAGTCATTGAGTTGGATAGTAAGCAGATTACTATTGCCGAAGAGGATGGGCACAAGCATGACTACCGGTTGATGAAATTCGTTCGGACTAACCAGGGGACCTGTGTAAACCAGCGCCCGGTTGTGTCTAAGGGTGATAAAGTCAAAAAAGGCCAGGTCATCGCCGATGGCTCAGCCACAGACCACGGTGAACTTGCCCTTGGCCAAAATATACTCTGCGCCTTCATGAGTTGGCGGGGATACAATTTTGAGGATGCCGTAATCATTAGCGACAGGCTGGTCAAGGATGATAGATTCACGTCAATTCACATAGAGAAATATGAGATAGAAGCCCGCGAGACAAAACTGGGCACGGAAGAGATTACCAGAGACATACCCAATGTGGGCGAAGAGAGTTTGCGAGACCTCGACGAGACTGGCATCATCCGTGTCGGAGCGGAAGTTGGGCCCGGCTCGATTCTGGTCGGTAAAATAAGCCCCAAGGGTGAGACGGAACTAACTGCTGAAGAAAAATTGCTACGAGCAATCTTCGGTGAGAAGGCCCGCGAAGTGAAAGATAGCTCCTTAAGAGTTCCGCACGGCGAGTGGGGAAAGGTAATAGAGGTCAAGGTTTTTACCCGTAACAACAATAGCGATTTGCCGGCGGGAGTCCATTCTCTGGTGCGGGTGTGGGTGGCGCAGAAGAGGAAAATCTCCGTTGGTGATAAGATGGCCGGACGTCATGGCAACAAGGGTGTTATCTCCTGTATTCTTCCCGAAGATGACATGCCTTATCTGCCCGATGGTAGACCGGTAGATATTATTTTGAATCCCATCGGTGTTCCGTCCCGTATGAATATCGGCCAGATTTTAGAGACTCATCTTGGTTGGGCGGCTGAAACCCTGGGGCTCCGGGTGCTGAACCCGATTTTTGATGGAGCTAACGATGTTGTCATTGAAGATGCCTTGGCCAGGGCATGGATAGTACAGCAGGCAGGTGCCATAAACCCCTTGGGTGGAGACGGTATTAACTCCGTTAATCTTGAGCAGGCCAAGACCTGGCTGGCTGATAACGGTTACAATGCAGCTAAGGTGTTTGATGACAAACATCCGGGTGAAGCTACAAAGGTCTGTCTTCGTCTGTGGCTGGAATCGCTGGGTGTAAAAGTTTACGGACTAAAAGATAACCAGGTGGCTGAACTGGTTGAAAAAGCGTACGTCGAACAGAAGCAATCACCGCCGGTGTTCGGAAAAGTTATGCTGCGCGATGGCCGAACCGGCGATATGTTCGACCAGCCGATAACCGTAGGCAGTATTTACATGATGAAGCTCATTCATCTGGTCGAGGACAAAGTGCATGCGCGGTCTACTGGTCCCTATTCTTTGATTACACAGCAGCCACTTGGAGGAAAGGCCCAGTTCGGCGGGCAGCGATTTGGTGAGATGGAAGTTTGGGCTCTGGAAGCATACGGCGCCAGCCATACGCTTCAAGAGTTGCTCACCGTTAAATCTGACGACGTAGCTGGCAGGGCTAAAGCCTACGAATCGCTGGTTAAAGGCGAGGACATATTCCAACCCGGTGTTCCCGAGTCCTTTAAAGTTTTGTTTATGGAATTGCGCAGCCTGGGTCTTGCGGTTGAGTTACTTAACGAAGAAGAGGAAATGGTAACCTTCCTCGAAGAACGCAAGAAAATCGGGACTAAGTTTAAGGTTTGAGCTAAAGGAGATAGATGACTGAGATTAATGATTTTAATGCCATACGGATCTCACTGGCTTCGCCGGAGCAAATTAAAAGCTGGTCATACGGTGAGGTAACCGAACCCGAGACGATAAACTATCGAACCCTGAAGCCAGAAAAAGACGGGCTTTTCTGCGAAAGGATCTTTGGGCCTACCAAGAATTATGAATGTTATTGTGGAAAATACAAAAAGATACGGTATCGTGGTGTTACCTGTGATAGATGCGGCGTTACGGTAGAGCATTCAAGAGTCCGCCGGACGCGTATGGGCCATATTGAACTGGCGGCTCCGGTAGCTCATATCTGGTTTGCCAAAGGCGTACCGAGCCGTTTGGCCTTACTTCTTGATATTTCCCCTCGAAACCTGGAAAGGGTCCTATATTTTGCCCAATATGTTGTAACTTCACTGGACACCTCTATCCGTGACGAGCAGATTAAAAGACTCAAAGAAAGAATGACTCAGTTGGTAGGCGAACAAGAGCAGGAGCTGGAGAAGAAAGTAACGGAGATAGAAAGCAGTGGTGGGGAAACTCTAGCCCAAGAAGCTATCGAAAATATCAATCAACTGCGGCGTGAATTTAGCGATAAAAAAGCCGAAATTGAGAGCGAGTACCACGACAGGATTTCGGAACTGGAAAACGTACGTGAGTTAAGGCTACTTGCTGAAAACCAATATCAAACGATAAGGCAGGAATATGGTGATTTCTTTACCGTCGGCATGGGGGCGGAAGCCATACTGGATATCCTTAGAGGTATTGACCTTGAAAAACTGCGTCATGATTTAATTGAAGAGGTGCGTTCCAGTTCGGGTCAGCGCCGCAAGAAGGCCAGCAAACGACTGCGAGTAGTCGAAGCTTTCTGGCGCAGCGGTAATAAACCTGAGTGGATGATTTTGACTGTGCTTCCTGTATTGCCTCCCGAGCTTCGGCCCATTGTTCAGCTGGACGGAGGCCGGTTTGCCACGAGCGACCTTAACGACCTATATCGTCGTGTCATTAATCGCAATAATCGGTTGAGGCGGTTGATAGACCTTGGTGCCCCTGAAATAATTATCCGCAACGAAAAGCGGATGCTTCAAGAAGCTGTGGACGCACTTATAGATAGCGGGAGAAAAGGACGTACTCCTCTGGTTAGCGGCGCTCACAAATTGAAATCCCTGTCGGATATGCTCAGGGGTAAACAAGGGCGTTTCCGTCAAAATCTTCTGGGCAAACGAGTGGACTATAGCGGACGTTCCGTCATCGTTGTCGGGCCCGAACTAAAGCTGCACCAGTGCGGACTGCCGAAGCACATGGCTCTGGAGCTGTTCAAGCCTTTTGTAATGCGTCGGCTTATCGAGCAAGGATTTGCCCATAATATTAAGAGCGCCAGAAGACAGGTAGAAAAAGCCAGGCCCGAGGTATGGGATATACTGGCAGAAGTCGTCAAAGAGCGACCGGTTCTGCTTAACCGCGCTCCGACGCTGCATCGCTTAAGTGTACAGGCTTTCGAGCCGGTACTTATTGATGGTAGCGCTATTCAAATCCATCCTCTGGTATGTGCCGCGTTCAACGCCGATTTCGATGGAGACCAGATGGCCGTCCATGTACCACTGGCTCAAGCCGCGGTTAAAGAAGCCAGGGAAAGGATGCTCAGCGTTTACAATATGTTACTGCCCAGTAGCGGGGAGCCGGTAATGACGCCGACCCTGGACATGGTTCTTGGCCTTTACTATCTCACCAATATTAGGCCGGGCGCCAAAGGCGAGGGCATGGTGTTCTACGATTTTGAGGAGGCCAAACTTGCTTATGACCTCGGCGTTGTAAACCTGGATGCAGAGATAAATGTCAGAACTCAGGATAATGATGGCGGCAGGTTGAAGACAAGCGTAGGCCGCATTTTATTCAACGAAATATTACCTTCTGAGTTCCGATTCTTAAATAAAGTAATGGATAAGTCTGCTTTGAAGAGTCTGGTATTGGACTGCTACCGCTCGTTGGGTAACGTTCCAACTGTTGAAATGCTCGACAATCTCAAGCGGCTCGGCTTCGAATATGCTACTAAGTCCGGCACCACCATAGCCGCCAGGGATATAGAGGTACCCCGCGATAAGGCAAAGCTGCTGGAAGAGGGTGACGAAAAGGTAGCCGTTATCGAAAGCCAGTTCAACCGCGGGTTAATCACTGATGATGAACGCTATGCCAGCGCCATCGAGGTCTGGACGGAGACCACCGATAAAATCACCGAAACCATTTCTCAGTCACTGGACCGCTACGGCGGTGTCTATATGATGGCGACCTCGGGTGCTAAAGGTAATATCTCTCAGATAAGGCAGATGGCTGGCATGCGAGGGCTGATGACCGACCCCTCGGGACGAATTATTGATTTCCCCATCAAGGCCAGCTTTCGCGAAGGGCTATCAGTGATGGAATACTTCATATCTACGCACGGTGCCCGCAAAGGTTTGGCTGACACTGCTTTAAGAACTTCAGATGCGGGTTACCTTACCCGCCGTCTCATTGATGTCGCCCAGGACCTGATAGTGTTTGAGGAGGACTGCGGTACCGAAGAAGGCGTCTGGTTGTTTGAAAAGCCCGAGAAAGGGTTGTTGGCTTCTCTCGATGAGCGCCTGCTCGGGCGTCTGGCCGCCGCTGACATTGCCGACCCTAAAACGGGCGAAATAATTGTACACACCAATGAAGAAATCGATGAAGAAAAGGCAGCACTGATTAAGGAAGCCGGTATCACACAGGCATATGTCAGGTCGCCGCTCAGCTGCCATTCCAAGCGCGGTATCTGCAAAAACTGTTATGGGCGTGACCTTGGCAGAAGAGGTCTGGTAGAAGAAGGTACGGCGGTAGGCATTATTGCTGCCCAGAGCATTGGTGAGCCGGGCACGCAGCTAACGTTGCGGACCTTCCACACCGGAGGTGTGGTTGGGGCCGATATCACCAGCGGTCTGCCGCGGGTAGAAGAGTTGTTCGAGGCCAGAGTACCCAAAGGACTGGCGGTGCTGTCTGAAATAGATGGCATTGTCGATGTAATTGAGACCCAGGACATGCGGAGAATAAAAGTTACCAGTTCCGAATCATATCTGGATGAATACACGTTGCCGAAGGGTGCTGAGATAGCGGTTAGTAACGGCCAATTTGTTGAAGCCGGAACTGTGCTGGCTACCGCAGCCGCACCTAAAAAGAAATCCAAGAGCAAGGAGCTGGCCGTCAAAGAAGATCGCCCCTTTATCGCCAGAGTTGCTGGCAATGTTGTTATCGAGAAAGGGCATCTCTCTATAAAATACGAGGAAGTTGAGGAGCGTGAATACATAATTCCATCCGGCAGCCATATACGCGTCAGGTCGGGAGACAGAGTAAATGCGGGAGACCAGCTAATCGACGGCGCGGTAGACCCTCAGGACATCCTGCGTATCATGGGCAGGGAGGCCGTGCAGCAATATCTGGTAGAAGAGGTGCAGAAAGTTTACCGCTCACAGGGCGTGAACATTAATGACAAACATATTGAAATTATCGTCCGCCAGATGCTGAGGCGGGTGCGCGTCGAGTCACCCGGTGACACCGAGCTTCTATCCGGTGACCTGGTAGACCGTTTCGAATACGAGAGCATAAATGCCAAGGTGTTGGCTGAGGGCGGAGAACCGGCTACGGCTCAGACCGTTCTCCTCGGTATCACCCGTGCTTCATTGAATACGGGCAGCTGGTTGGCCGCCGCTTCGTTCCAGGAGACTACAAGGGTGCTTACCGAAGCTGCGATATGGGGCAGGACCGATAAGCTCCTCGGGCTAAAAGAAAACGTAATTATAGGCAAACTTATTCCATATCAGGGTGCCAGTATACCGGAGAGCCTTGCAGAAGGCGAAGCGGAAGCGGTACCTCAAATAGAGGCCCCCGAGTCGGCTGAAACCGGGCTGTTGTCGGAACTGCAGGCTGCTGCCGTAGCTGTTGAAACCGAACCGGCATCTGAACCTGAGCAGTCCGAAGATGAGGGTGAACCAGCTCCTGAGCCGGAACAATCCGAGGATGAGCCTGGAGACAGCAAGGATTAAGAAATAAAGCTTCGTTTACGAAAAATCCTCGCCTCATGGCGAGGATTTTTTTATTAGGCGGAGTCCTTTAGTTTGCTAAAACTCTATGTGATATAATTTCAATAAGTTTTGGATGGCTTCCTGAGTGATGAGAGAAAAGGAAACAAAAACAAGGATAGTTTCAGGTAAGCCCAGCGTCGATGATGTTTCTCTGGATACTAACCTCCGCCCCAGACGCCTGAGTGATTTCATAGGGCAGGATAAGGTCAAGGGTAACCTCGAAATAGCTATTGCCGCAGCCAAGAAACGCGGGGAGCCTTTAGACCATATCCTTCTCTATGGCCCTCCTGGTTTAGGGAAAACGACATTAGCCTACATTATCGCTGCAGAGATGGGCGTAAATATCAGAATAAGCTCGGGACCGGCAATAGAGCGCCCCGGCGACCTGGCATCTATACTGACCAATCTCCAAAAAAACGACGGTTTTTTTATCGATGAGATACATCGTCTGAGCCGACCGGTAGAGGAGATACTTTATCCGGCTATGGAAGATTTTGCCATCGACATAGTTCTTGGTAAAGGCCCCGGCGCCAGGAGCTTGCGTTTGAGTTTACCCCGCTTTACTTTAATAGGCGCGACCACACGCTTCGCCCTGATGAGCGCTCCGTTACGGGACAGATTCGGCGCCGTCTACAGGCTTGATTTCTATGATGAGCCTGCTATCGAGGCTATTTTAAAACGGTCGTCAAGTATCCTTAAAATCGATATCGATGATGCTGGCATCAGCCAGATTGCCTGCCGGGCACGGGGGACGCCCCGTGTGGCCAACAGACTGCTCAAACGCGTCCGGGATTACGCTCAGGTAAAGGCTGACGGCGTAATAACCGAATCCGTAGCCATCGAAGCTCTTTCCAAACTGGAAATAGACTCCATCGGCCTGGATGAGATAGACCACAAGGTTATACGTACCATAATCGAGAAATTCGACGGCGGTCCCGTGGGATTGGAGACCATCGCTGCCTCAATCAGCGAAGAAGCTGATACCATCATGGACGTTTACGAGCCTTACCTGCTTCAACTGGGCTTCCTCGAACGCACGCCCCGCGGCAGGATGGCTACCCGTCTTGCCTGCGAGCATTTAGGTGTAGCTTACAAGAAGGGGCAATCACCTCAAGCCAGTCTCTGGTAAGCTTATCGTTGAACCAAATATTTTATGATGAGCTTTGGACGCGCATCGGCGGTAGTATTCCTTTCCCTGTTGTTGCTGCTGCCTCTAGCCTGTAAACAGCCCTCCGATACCGTAACGGTGGTCAGGGTTATCGACGGCGACACCATAATTATCGATGGCGGCGACCACGTGCGCTATATAGGCATCGATTCACCGGAGACCGACGAATTCTATTATGCCCAGGCCAGCCAGTTGAATGCAGACCTGGTGGCAGGCAAACGGGTCAGGCTGGAGAGCGATGTCACGGATAAAGATAAATATGGCAGGTTACTCCGCTATGTCTACGTCGGGGATATATTCGTCAATGCCGAGATGGTAAAACAGGGCTGTGCCTGGTCTATAGCCTATCCGCCGGATGTTAAATATCAGGTTTACCTGGAGGCGATGGAAAAGGAGGCCAGAGAATTAAAGCGAGGCTTCTGGAAATAGAGAGTGCCGACCCCGGCAGGTTTCCAAAGCTCAGCGAGCGGACTTGCGGGACAGGTTTGCCTGACTGTGGCTAGCGCGTCTTATCCACCTCTCCAGCAGGGCCGGGCCCAGCAGAAGTACCACGGCCAGCAAAATAAGGCCGCCCCAGCCACCCGGGTTGACCGGACTCTTGCCGCTTAAAGCCATTATTCCGATGACGCCTATTTCGAGCGTCAACAGGACACCGACTTTAAGCCAGCGCTGCCGGACACGAATAAATGTGGCCGCAGTAAGCGCCAGTACCGCGAAGCTTAACGCTATCAGAGGTGCAAACTCATAAAGCTGCTCGTATGACAGAAAACTATTGTGGCCGTTTAGCGCCCGTATCCATAGCGCAAGTATCCAGCCCAGCATTACCGGTAACGGGAGCAGCATCAGTGAGGCAAAGACCCAGTCTTTCCTGGTGATGTTTTTAGTCACCGAAAATACGATTATGAGAGCCAGCGGAACGTAGGCGCAAGCGGCCAGCCAGACCCAACCGCCCGGTAAATATACCAGCAGTATACCCACGGCTATAACCGGCAATAGGCAATATCCCAGCCATGGAAACAGCCAGGCGGGCTTGCCGTGATACCAGCCGTAAATCGCTGCGCCCAAGATAAGGGGCAAGATCGCGATAAGCCAGAATGTATGCTGCCACCAGTGCAGGGCAAAGAATGCCGCCACCAGAAGATGAGGTAATGCGGCGAATAGAGCCTGAAGCCAGCTTCCCTGGCTGTAAACTTCGTATATTTGCCGGGCGACCAGTTCGGGGGAGCCCATAAGACGGGTGGCCGTAGCGGCTGCCTCTTTTTCAGACAGCCCGGACTCTATCAGTTCATGCTTTTTATCTGCAATGTGTGTGCGTATTTCACGTACCACGTTGTTTTCGATAGTGGCATCAAGCCGGAGATGATCTTTCAGGTTATTTGTGTAACTGGATTTAGGTGGCATGCTCTCAACCGGTTGTTGGTTTCATAATTAAAGCCACGGCGGTGGCAAAATCCTGCCAGACGGCCAGCCTTTCAGCCAGTGCTTTTTCTCCCTTGGGAGTTATGTAATAGTAGCGCCTCTCCTGTCCGCCGGGCAGTCTCTGCCATTTGCCCTGCAGGAGCCCGGCTTTCTCCAGGCGGTGAAGAGCCGGGTACAGGGTACCTTCTTTGAACTGGAAATAGCCGTTGCTTCTTTTTTCGAGTTCCTTGATGATTTTGTAGCCGTAAGTAGGCTGGCTATTTATGAGACTGAGTAGCAGAGTATCGGTACTGCCTTTAAGTAATTCACGTTCGTAATTCACTTGTATACCTCGCTAAGAGTTTTGGCTTATTGTCTTTAGGATAGCATTGGCGGATTTCACCGTCAAGTGGAAACAGCAATTTGACAAAACCGTTGTTTAGGGGTATATTGTTTCTAAGCTAAATCCTCTGGTGGTTAGAGCGAGGTGGCACCACCCGTTCCCATCCCGAACACGGAAGTGAAACGCCTCAGCGCAGACGATACTGAGGGGGCAACTCTTTGGGAAAATATGCCACCGCCAGGGGGTTTCTCCAGGTTCCTGATAATAAGGAATTCGAATCTTCAACAAACAATAATCCGAATGTTCCAAAGGCTTTGACACCTCAAATCAAACGTCTTATAATTCAGCTAAAGTAAATCTAGAGAGTAAGGTTAAATAGCAGATAGAATATGGCCAGCAGATTTGAGAAGTTTTCCGAAAGAGCCCGTCGCGCACTGACTCGCGCCCAGGAAGAGGCACAGCGTTTCGGGCATAACTATATCGATACCGAGCATATATTGCTTGGCCTGGTCGCCGAAGAAGACAGTGTCGCCAGCAAAGTGCTTATCAATATGGGTGTGCTCCCAAATAAGATCAGGGCGGCGGTGGAGTTTGTTGTCGGAAGGGGCGAGAGGTCGGCAATCGGTGAAGTCGGTCTTACTCCTCGTGCCAAACGCGTGATCGAACTTGCCGTTGACGAAGCCCGCCGTTTGAACCACAGCTACATTGGTACCGAACACCTTTTGCTCGGGCTGCTGAGAGACCGCGAGGGCGCTGCTGTCGGCGTCTTGGAGAGCTTCGGCGTTAACTTCGAGAAAGCTCAGACTGAGATAAACAATGTCCTGAGCCAGAGCGCGCCGCAATCACGTGCCGTTGCCCGTGGGACGGGCCGGACACCGGTCCTCGACCAGCTTGGAATAGACCTGACCAATGCGTCCCGCTCGGGAAAGCTCGACCCCATTATCGACCGCGAGAAAGAAATCGAGCGCGTTATCCAGATACTTAGCCGCCGCACAAAAAACAACCCGGCGCTTATAGGTGAACCGGGTGTGGGTAAGACGGCTATCGTCGAAGGGCTGGCGCACCGTATCGTGTCCGGTGAAGTTCCCGAAACTTTACAGGGAAAGCGCCTGGTCACGCTTGACATTGGTTCTTTAGTAGCCGGTACTAAATACCGGGGTGAATTTGAAGAGAGACTGAAGAAGGTTATAGACGAGATTAAGAGTGCGGGTAACTGCGTAATTTTTGTCGATGAGCTCCATACCATCGTCGGTGCCGGAGCCGCCGAGGGTGCAGTAGATGCTTCCAATATCTTGAAACCGTCGCTGTCCCGCGGTGAGCTTCAGTGCATAGGTGCTACCACACTCGACGATTACCGCAAATATATCGAGAAGGACTCGGCTCTTGAGCGCCGTTTCCAGCCGGTGACCGTGGCAGAGCCGACGGTGGAACAGACGCTGGAGATATTGCGAGGCATAAAAGACCGCTATGAAGAACACCATAAGCTGACCATAAGCGATGAGGCGTTACAGGCGGCCTCTTCCCTGGCGGCTAAATATATTCCCGACCGCTTCCTCCCCGATAAGGCCATCGATTTGATGGACGAGGCCTCGTCGAGAGTCCGTATTTTGCGCGGCGGCGTACCTATCGGCTTGGCCGAGGCCAGGCGTGCGCTGGAGACGGTGCGCCGGGATAAAGAAACCGCCATTTCGTCTAAAGAATATGAGTACGCCGCTGAGCTTCGCGACCGAGAAGTCCAGCTGGTAAATAAAATCAATGCCATGGAACAAAAATGGCAGGCTGACCAGCAGCAGGAAAAGCCGGTGGTGGGCGAAGAGGACATCGCCGAGGTAGTCAGCATGTGGACTGGCGTGCCGGTGGTACGTCTGACTACTGATGAGTCCAGCCGGCTGCTGCAAATGGAAGACGCCCTGCACAAACGTATTATCGGACAGGATGAAGCTATAACCGTCGTTTCCAAGGCGGTGAGACGCGCCCGGGCCGGATTAAAAGAGCCGCGTCATCCCATCGGCAGCCTCATTTTCCTCGGTCCCACCGGAGTCGGCAAGACCGAGCTGGTGAGAGCACTGGCCGAGTTTATGTTCGGCAGTGAAGATGCTATGGTCCGCCTAGATATGTCAGAGTTCATGGAGAGGCACACCGTGGCCCGGCTCGTCGGCGCTCCTCCGGGATACGTTGGCTACGACGAGGGAGGGCAGCTAACCGAGGCCGTGCGGCGAAAGCCATACTGCGTGATATTGCTCGACGAAATAGAAAAGGCGCACCCGGATGTCTTCAACATATTGCTGCAGATATTCGACGACGGTCATCTGACCGATGCCAAGGGAAGACGGGTTGATTTCCGCAACAGCATAGTTGTCATGACCAGCAATGTTGGTGCCAAACATATAAAAGGCGTTATGAGCATCGGTTTTACCGCCCGGACCGGCGAAGAAAAGAACCGGCAGACCGAATACGAGAAGATGAAGGACAAGGTGCTGTCAGAGCTGAAGACGACCTTTCTCCCCGAGTTTCTGAACCGTATCGATGAGGTGGTCGTGTTCCATTCGCTCAGTAAAGAGCAGATCCGACAGATCGTCGACCTGATGATAAGCATGGTGGCCAAGACATTGGGCGAGAAAAATATAAAGCTGGAAATCACCGATGCCGCCAGGGATTACCTGGGCGAAAAAGGCTACGACCCCACTTTCGGCGCACGTCCTCTCCGCCGCGTGATTCAAAATGAGGTGGAGGACAAGCTTTCCGAGTCTCTGCTCCGCGGGGAATTTCACGCCGGTGATAGTCTGAAGGTAGATTATGACGGCGAGAAGATAGTGATTCGAGCCGCTGCCGGAGCCTTATCCGGGGAGAAGGTAAAACAAGAGCTGAAGTGAGATATTTAGTATCGATCTTTCGTTAGTTGATTTTTAGAGGCGGGGTTTTGTATTAAACCCCGCCTTTTTTATTGTTCGTCCGTGCCGTGTGATGGGTCTTTGGATCTGTCAGCCAATTGGAGTAAAAAAACATGTAGCCTCGACCTTTTAAGGTCGAGACCACGAAGTTAAAACCTCGTGGCTACATTAACTGCTATGGTTCGACAGGCTCGCCATGAGCGGATTTGTCCTTGGCTACCCGACAGCGACAGTAAAGGTTATAATAGGGTCAACCGTTATTGCTTAATATTTAAATAATCAGGAAAAGAAACTTGGCCAAACCTAAATCTAAAAGCGTCTTCGTTTGCCAGCAGTGCGGTAAAGAAAGCCCTAAGTGGCTGGGCCGATGCCCCGCCTGCCAGGAGTGGAACAGCTTCGCCGAAACAGTCGTCACCGTCACCGCTGAAACATCAACCTGGCTGCCTTCAGAGGAGAACGCACCGCAAGAGCTTTCCCGGCTGAAAACCGAAACACACCCGCGACTGAGCTTCACGTTTAACGAATTCAATCGCGTACTGGGTGGTGGCATGGTGTTGGGCTCCTTGGTTCTGGTCGGCGGCGACCCGGGCATCGGCAAGTCTACCCTGCTCCTTCAGGCTTCGGGTGCCGTAGCTAAAGCCGGCGGCAGGGTGGTATACGTATCCGGCGAAGAATCAGCGCACCAGATAAAGCTGAGGTCGGAGCGACTCGGCATACCTGGAGACGGGCTTTATCTGCTGGCGGAGACCAACCTAGAGATTATACTGGGACGATTGGGTGAGCTATCGCCCAATCTCGTAATCGTCGATTCCATACAGACCGTTTACATTGAAGAAATGACGGGTGCCTCTGGCAGCGTCGGCCAGATTCGCGAATGTACCCTCAGGTTAATGCGCTGGGCCAAGCGTGCCGGCATTCCGGTGCTTATCACCGGACACGTAACCAAGGACGGCGCCATTGCCGGCCCCAGGGTGCTGGAACACATCGTCGACGTGGTCATGTACCTGGAAGGCGAGACCTTCAGCAGCTACCGGATACTGAGAAGCACCAAGAACCGTTTTGGCTCAACCAACGAGGTAGGCGTCTTCGAGATGAGC
Organism: uncultured Dehalococcoidales bacterium; assembly: GCA_964545945.1. GTDB lineage: Bacteria > Chloroflexota > Dehalococcoidia > GIF9 > UBA5629 > 9FT-COMBO-48-23. Next base: position 3,336 of record CAZJID010000007.1, on the reverse strand, counting down.
GGCAGCGGCCTGATTGAGGTAGCCAATCCGTCGGAGGTCTTTCTATCGTCGCATCGCGACGGTACGGTAGGCTCGATGGTGGTACCGACCTTTGAGGGCAGCCGGCCGCTGCTGGTCGAAATTCAGGCATTGACCACGCTGACCGGCTTCGGTCCGCCGCGGCGCATCGCCAACGGCGTCGACTTCAGCCGGCTGCTGCTGATAGCTGCGGTTCTCAGCCGCCGCGCCGGTATTAGCCTGTCGAATCAGGATATAATAACCAATGTCATCGGCGGTCTGCATATAGGTGAACCGGCTGCTGATTTAGGTCTGGCGCTGGCGATTGCCTCGAGCTATCGTGATGCCAGGGTTGCACCGGGATTGGTGGCTCTGGGTGAAGTAGGGCTCAGCGGCGAGTTGCGGCCGGTGCCGCAGATGGAAAGAAGGCTCGCCGAAACTGCCAGGCTGGGCTTCAAACGCTGCCTTATCCCCGAGGAATCGAAACATTCTTTCAGCGTGAAAGGCGTTGAGTTGCTACCTGCTGATACCGTATCCCGGGCGTTGAGGCTGGGACTGATCAGGACGCAAAGGAAAGCGGATCAATCGCATGAAAAGCCGCAAGCCTAAAATCGGAGCCGTCATCGTCGGTGCTGGCAGCAGCCAGCGTATGGGCAGGGACAAGATGTTTTTATCCCTGGCCGGAGAGCCTCTGCTGACCTGGTCGGTGGATACCTGCCAGAAGTGCCAGATGGTCGACCAGATAGCCGTTGTTCTGAACGTGACCAAGGTGGAACTGGCGCGCAAGCTAGCTGCCGAAAGGGGCTGGTCAAAGGTGGTCGAGCTCTGCGCTGGTGGTAGGAGGCGGCAGGACTCCGTAAGGCAGGGACTGAATGAGCTGGAGGACTGCGACCTGGTCATAATCCACGACGGCGCACGTCCGTTTTTGACCGAAGACCTGATTCGCGACGGCCTGGAGGCGGTTCAGGTAACGGGGGCGGCGGTAGCCGCCGTTCCGGTTAAAGATACCGTCAAACTGGGCAGCAGCGATATGATGGTCAGGAGCACTCTCATTCGGGAAGACCTGTGGGCGGTGCAGACACCCCAGCTTTTCCGCTTTGATATAATATCTGAAGCTCACGAAGTGATTAAGGACGACGTTACCGACGATGCTACTATGGTGGAGAATTTGGGATACAGGATAAAGCTGTATATGGGTTCATATAACAATATAAAAATAACTACTCCCGAGGACCTGGCCGTGGCCGAGTTGATAGCGGGGAAAAGGAGGTAGCATGCGAGTTGGAGTTGGTTATGACGTACATAAGCTGGTTGCCAGGCGTAAGCTGATTCTGGGCGGGATTGAGATTCCGTTCGATAAAGGGCTTTCCGGCCATAGCGACGCTGATGTGCTGACCCACGCTGTGATGGATGCCCTGCTGGGCGCTGCCGGGCTGCGTGATATCGGCGTTCAGTTCCCGCCGGAAGACCCCAGGTATAAAGACATTTCCAGCCTGGCTTTGCTGGATGAGGTGAATCGGCTGCTCTGGGAAAAAGGCTTTATTGCGAAAAATATCGATGCCGTTATCGTTGCCGAGAAGCCGAAAATGGCGCCTTTTGTCGATGACATGCGCGAACAAATCAGCCGGAAGCTGGGCATCTATGCGGAACAGGTCATGGTCAAGGCGACGACTACCGACGGCCTGGGATTTGCCGGTAAGGGAGAAGGCATAGCCGCGTACGCCGTGGTAATGATAGATAATAAATAAAATAAGTTGGGGTTTCCTCTCCCTTGATGGGAGAGGGCTAAAGTGATGTTGATCTTTACACTATAATCTGACATTTTGTTTTTCGACTTTTGGTCCTTGGTTTATTGATATGAATCTTATTAGAAGCATCAGGTCAGATATACGGGCGGTCTTTGAGCACGACCCGGCGGCTAAAAACGCCTGGGAAATCATTTTTCTATACCCGGGCTTTCATGCCCGGCAGTTCCATCGATTATCCCACACCCTGTGGAACTGGCACTGGCCGTTTTTCCCGCGCCTCGTCTCCCAGATAGGCCGTTTCTTCACCGGCATTGAAATTCATCCCGGTGCCAGAATCGGCGAGGGGTTTTTCATCGACCACGGCATGGGGGTTGTCATCGGCGAGACGTCCGAAATTGGCGATAACGTAGCCATCTATCAAGGGGTCACTCTCGGCGGAACCAGCCTGCTGAAAAAGAAGCGGCACCCGACGCTGGGCAACAACGTGGTCGTCGGCGCCGGAGCCAAACTCATCGGCGCCATAATCATCGGCGATGACGTCAAAATAGGCGCAGGCTCTGTAGTGGTGACCTCGGTACCGCCGCATACCACCGTCGTTGGTGTGCCCGGCCGCGTGGTCGAGGTCAGAAATCCCGATACCGAGACCGTGGAGAAGCTGCCCGACCCTGTCTGGGAGAAGCTGCAGGCTCTGGAGAGAAGAGTTTTGAAACTAGAAGCCAAGCTGAAGAAATCAATGCCGGAAAAGAAGAAGACCAAAAGATAGTATTCGGAGAAATGAATGAAAGTATTTGACACACTGTCCGGAGTTAAAAAAGAGTTCGAGCCGGAAGAAAAAACGGTAAAGATGTACGTCTGCGGCGTTACCGTTTACGACGAGTGCCACATCGGGCACGCCATGAGCTACGTGATATTCGATGCTATCCGCCGCTACCTGGAGTACCGGGGCTACGAGGTCAGGCACGTGCAGAACTTTACCGATATCGACGATAAGATAATAAACCGGGCCAACCAGCTCGGCATCCCATCGACGGAGCTGGCTGAAAAGTATATCGGCGAATACTTCAAGGACATGGACGCTCTGAACATCGAGCACGCCACCGTCTATCCGAAAGCGACCGAAGAGGTGCCTAAGATAATCGAGGTCATACAGGGGCTGATAGACAAGGGCTTTGCCTATGAATCCGACGGCAGCGTTTATTTCCGGGTGAAGAGCTTCAAGGGCTACGGCAAGCTGTCGCGGCAGGACCTCGACGACATGATGTCACGCGGTTCGGCCGAGGAGGGGAAGAAGGAGTTCCCGCTCGATTTCGCCGTGTGGAAAGCGGCCAAGCCGGGCGAGCCTTTCTGGCCCAGCCCCTGGGGACAGGGCCGGCCGGGCTGGCATATCGAGTGCAGCGCCATGGCCCTGAGATATTTGGGTGAAACGCTGGACATACACGGCGGCGGGCAGGACCTGGTATTCCCCCATCACGAGAACGAGATTACCCAGTCGGAGAGCTTCACCGGCAAAGAGCCGTTCGTCAGGCACTGGCTGCACAACGGCCTGCTGCAGCTCGGCGAGAGCAAGATGAGCAAGTCGCTGGGCAACCTG
>CAZJID010000006.1:9111-41048 GCA_964545945.1 uncultured Dehalococcoidales bacterium | reverse complement strand
AGGTCGAAGCTTCCGTAAGAAAGCAGGTTGCCGCAGCCGGCGCCGATTTCGAAATAATCGGGATAGGCTCCGGCCACTGCCAGCACATCGGGAACATAGACATTGTCGATGAAGTCTCTTAGCTCGTTAAGCCTCCACAGGAAAGAGGCTATTTTATCGACGGTGACTGTTTCGGTAACACCTCCGGGCATGACCGCCATGTTGTGAGGCATTTTGCCGCCGAAAACAACCAGCATCTCCTGAGCTTTGCTCCTCATCTCCAGGGCTTTAACATAGTTGGCGGTGGCGGCAATGTTTATCTGGTCGCTAAGGCGATAATCGCCTTCATAGCGGGGCACGAAGGGGGCCAACTCTCCCCTCTGGATGAATGCCTTTATCGAGTTGAGGGCCGGGTCATTGCCGCTATATCCGGCCACCTTGGTTACGTCCACATAATCCAGAGCCGCCAGGTGATAAAAATGAAGGATATGGTCAGCGATGTGAGCGGCCCCAAGTATTAGATTGCGGAGGATGCGGCCGTTATCGGGTATTTTATCGGCGAGGCCGAATGCGCTATCCAGGTTAAGTGTGGCTGCTATAGAATGGCTGGTGGGGCAGACACCGCAGATACGTTGAGTGTATCTCTGAGCATCGCGGGGGTCTCTACCTCTGAGTATCAGCTCAATACCTCTAAACATCATACCCGAGCTTTGCGCATCTTTGACCACACCGTTCTCGGTGGTAACTTCAATTTTGAGGTGTCCTTCAATGCGGGTAATGGGATCGACAACGATCTTGCTCAATTTCTATTTCTCCTTTCCCTGGAGTTTACCTATCATAGGCATATTGGCATCGTCTAATTTCTGATAGAAAGGTGCCACCAAATCCGGGAATCCCGGCTCGCAGCAGCCGATGCAGGGTGACCCGGCCCCGATGCACCAGTTTGTGCCATGGTTCCAAAGTCTAATCGGGCAATCGGCGTGCGTAACCGGTCCCTTGCATCCCAGTTCATTCAGGCAGCCGGGCTCGCCGAACTTCTTGGCAAATTTTCCTTCATCGAAATAAGCTCGCCTGGGGCAGTTCTCATGGACCAGGCCGCCATAGAAAACTTTAGGACGTTTAAGTTCATCCAGTTCTTCAGGTTTCGGTAATCCGAGAAGAAGTACGGAGGCGACTGTGCCAATGAACCAGTCGGGGTGGGGCGGGCAACCGGGGATATTAATCAATGGCTTGTTTATCTTGCGGGATTTTAGGAACTTATCTGTACCCTCGTAGCCGCCGGGGTTAGGTTTGCCAGCAGCGATGCCGCCGAAGGTGGCACACGTGCCCAGAGCTATGATTGCCAGAGCATCTTTAGCTAAGGCCTCAACGCGCTCTGCCATCGGCACCGGTTTACCGTTTTTCTCACCGAGAGAACCGTAGGCACCACCGTCTTTGACGGGGATGGCGCCTTCGACAACCAGTACATAGCCACCCTTGTTTATCTTTGGTGCATTTTCCAGTACTTCAATAACGGCATCACCTTGACCTGCCATTACTGTTGCCTGGAATTTCAGGTTTACGTGCTTTCCGGGGACGACCTCGTCTATAAGGACATTTTTGATGGTGGGACTGACTGAGTTAAGGACTGAGACCGAACATCCGGTGCAGCTTCCAGCCTGTATCCAGACAACAGGAATCTCTTGAACGTTTGCCATTTTACCCCCTTTCGATGTGAAGAGCTGCCAGGAATTGCCAAACGCAGATTCTACACGTTTATCGCAATTAATGCAAATGAGAGGCAGTCATATAAAGAATCAACAAGATTTATAGTCGAAATACTTGCAAGACAATCGATAGTACCATTTCGCTAGACATAAAATTACCTATGGGCTATTCACTTGTAGCTTCCACTGGTTATATACTGGATTAAGTTCAGTTAGCGATGATTTTTGGTAGAGATTGTTAATCTTAATAGAGTTGATGGGATGGTTAAGGCGAACAAATCCAAAACGAATGGTTCTGCGGAAATGACGAAAGCACTGATGCGGTGTGCAGGCACTGGTATTTACATTATCCAGGATGGAAGATTTCAGTACGTTAATTCACTATTCCAACAACTGACGGGTTATACAAAGAAGGAATTGGTCGGCATGCCTGCTCTTGACCTGGTGCATCCTGACGATAGGGAAGCAGTAAGAAAGAAAGCGATAGAGAGCCTGAAGGCTGGCCACTCTGTTCCTTATGAGTATAGATTCATAAAAAAGGACGGCGGTGTCATCTGGGTTCTGGAGAGGCTGACATCTACTGAATATAGAGGAAAGCGGTCGACCGTGGGCAGCTTCATGGACATCACCGAGCGCAAGCAATCAGAACAGGCCTTGACAAGGTCGGAGGAGAAATATCGGACTATTCTGGAAGAGATGAAAGAGGGTTATTATGAAACTGACCTAGCCGGCAATTACACTTTCTTCAATGACGTCATATGTGAAAAGTTGGGCTATTCCAGAGAAGAACTAATGGGAATTAACTTCCAAGTTCACACCGATCCCGAGGATGTTGAAAAAATATCCGATGCCTACTATAAATTATATACTACGGGTAAGCCGCTCAAATGGTTTCCCCCGCCACAGATCAGAAAGGACGGCACGAGGCTATTTGCCGAGGACTCGGTTTCTCTGTTAAAGGACGAGAAGGGCGAAATTGTCGGCTTCCGTGGCGTCAGCCGTGATATCACTGAGCGCAAACGGGCTGAAGAAGCACTGAGACAATCAGAGGAGAAATATCGGACTTTTCTGGAAAACATGGCAGAATCTTGCTATGAAGTGGATCTTGCTGGCAAGCTTACGTTCTTCAATAATGCGTTATGCCATGGGTTAGGCTACTCCAGAAAAGAGCTGATGGAGACGAGTTATAAGGTTTACACACCACCCAAGGAAGTCGAAAGGGTATTTCAAGCCTATAACCAGGTATATCGCACAGGTGAGCCAATTATAGGGTTTCCCATGGAACAGATTAGAAAGGACGGAACGCGACTGATTGTAGAAAACTCGGTCTTTCCCGTACGAAATGAAAAGGGCGATATAATCGGCTTTAGGGGAGTCGGTCGTGATGTTACCGAACGCGTCCGGATGGAAGAAGCCTTAAGACGATCCGAGGAGCGATACCGCACCATAATGGATGAGATACACGATGATTACTATGAAAACGACCTGGATGGCAACTACACCTTCGTCAATGATGCTTTTTGTCGCAGCGTGGGATATACCATGGAAGAACTGATAGGCATGAACTCCAGAGACATCCACCCGCCTGAAGAATTCGAAAAAATTTATGCAGAATATAAGAAGCTTTACCGTACCGGTAAGCCGATCAAAGCCCTTAGTTCCACTTTCATTAGAAAAGACGGTAGCCATGGATTCGCTGAAATATCGGCTTTCCCTATGCGAAATGAGAAGGGCGAGATAATCGGCTTTCGTGGAGTCAGTCATGATGTTACCGAACGGATGAGGATGGAGGAGGCTTTACGGCGGTCGGAGGAGCGATATCGAACTATACTGGCTGAAATAGAAGAAGGTTACTATGAAGTAGACCTTGCCGGTAATATTAAGTTCGTCAATAGGGCGGCCTGCCGTCAGTTCGGATACTCCGAGAAAGAGTTGATAGGAAGTAACTACCGGGCTTATGTCACCAAAGAAGACATAAAGGGTGTATATAAGGCGTGGAACAAGGTTTATCGCACAGGCGAGTCGCTGCAATCCTATCCTTTTGCCACTGTCAGGAAGGACGGAACGCAAATATTCGTCGAAAACTCGGTTTCACCTTTGCGCGACAAAAGTGGAAGCATTATCGGATTCCGGGCTGTAAGCCGTGACGTGACCCAACGTAAGCAGTTCGAGCAAAAACTGGCGGAGATGGCAACCCATGACCCGTTGACCGGCTTGCCTAACAGGTCTCTGTTGAGCGACCGTTTGATGATGGGATTGGCGCTGTCGCGGCGCAATGGCAACAGGCTAGCCATATTGATGCTTGACCTTGATAGATTTAAGATAATAAATGACACGATGGGACACGCCGTTGGTGATGAATTACTGAAAGCCGTTGCCGGACGGCTGGAAAGTGTTACCCGTAAGAGCGATACGGTTGCCCGCATTGGCGGGGACGAGTTCGTTTTGGTATTGCCACAAATCTCTTTGCCAGATGTTGCCGGCATGTTAGCCCAAAGAATCCTGGATGCTTTCGATGAGCAATTTATTTTTGATGGGCACCGGCTCAAGATAACCACCAGCATCGGGATTGCCGTTTATCCTGACGATGGAAATGATATCGACATTTTATTAAAGAATGCTGACCGGGCTATGTACCGGGCCAAAGAAGAAGGTCGGGACATGTATAAATTCTACGGAGGAGAGCCCAGTATCTCCTCTAAAGCGCAGATAGACAAATAAGCCCTGACGTTGGATTTATCATTGGAAGCAAGAAGCCGGGCATGTTAGAGACACCCGGCTTCAATCATTTCTAAGGATTTGGCTATTTAGCCCTGGCCTATTCGGAACATCTTAGTGCCGCATCTGGGACAGGTGCCCTGGGTTGCCGGTTTACCGTTCTTCATTTTCACTGCCCTCGGGTTGCTCATTTCTCTTTTGGAACGGCATTTGACACAGTATGCTTGCATCTGGGAACCTCCTTTCTTAACTAGAAACGAAGAACCACAATCAAAAGTTTATGCGTAAATTGATGCTTTTTGGATATGCGGATGCCCGAACCAGAGGCTGTTTAGCAAATACGCGGCAGTAGTTCTCCGCTGAGCATATCCAATATGCGGGAAGCGCCCAGACGGGTCTTCATTATGACCTTGCCTTTACGCTCAGCGGTGACTTCACCGATAACTGCTGCTTCGGTGCCATATTTGTTCCGCTTCATTTTAGCCAGAATTTTGGAAGTATCCTCGGGTGCCACTATGGCTACCAGCTTGCCTTCATTGGCCACATAAAGTGGGTCGAATCCGAGAAGCTCACAGGCGCCTCGAACTGCATCACGTACCGGTATTTTATCCTCTTCAATATTGATGCCGACTCCTGACTGGCGGGCAAGTTCGTTCAGCGTCGTAGCTAAGCCTCCCCGAGTTGGGTCGCGAAGGCAATGGATAAGCGAAGATGCCTGCAGCATTTCGGACACAAGTTTGTTCAGCGGGGCACAGTCGCTTTTAATAGGTACCTGGAACTTAAGCCCTTCGCGCTGGCTTATTACCGCTATGCCATGGTCGCCGATATTGCCACTGAGAATGACCTTGTCGCCCACTCTGGCATTCGCCCCGGATATATCTACGCCCTCGGGTATCTTCCCGATGCCGGAGGTATTGATGAACAGTTTATCAGCGCTGCCGCGGTTAACTACCTTTGTATCACCTGTAACAATATTTACCCCGGCTTCTTCGGCAGCTGCTTTTATGGAAACGACTACTTTTTTCAGTTCGCCGAGAATCAAGCCCTCTTCTATGATCAAGGAGAGACTTAAATAGAGAGGCGCAGCGCCACTTGTCGATAAGTCGTTAATAGTACCGCATACAGCCAATCTACCTATGTCGCCGCCGGGGAAGAAGATAGGGCTGACTACATAACTATCGGTGGTGAAGGCGAGGCGACCGCTGAGGTCGAAGACGGCCGAATCATCTAATTTGGCTAGAAGCGGATTTGTCAATGGTGGCAGCAAGTTCTTTTCAACGAGGTCGTGGCTGAGCCGGCTACCGCTGCCGTGAGCCAGCAAGATGATTTCGTTATCCATTATTCAGCCCCGTATTGATAATATGCGGCGCAGGAACCTTCGGAAGATACCATGCATGGCCCGACCGGATGTTCCGGCGTACAGGCTTTACGGAATAGTTTGCAATTGAGGGGAGTCTTGATGCCACGAAGTATGTCGCCGCAGATGCACCCTTTAGGTTCCAGAGGTGGCTTCGTGCTTATCGAGAAAGACCTCTCGGCGTCGAATCGCTCGAATTTTTTCTTTATATTTAGGCCGCTGGCTGGTACCACACCGATTCCACGCCAGTCGGCGCTGCCAACTTCGAAAACTGTATCCATTAACACCAATGCGGTTTTGTTACCTTGAGGATTAACGCTGCGCCGGTAGGCTATCTCCACACTAGGTTTGCCCGTTTCGATTTGCTTCACCAGCATCTCGACTGTAAGAAGTATATCCAGCGGTTCGAAGCCGGAAACAGCGCAGGCGACGCCGTAATCGCGGGGTATGAATTCGTAGGGCTGGGAGCCGATGATGACGCTGACGTGTCCGGGACAAACGATTCCGTCCAACTTGAGCTCACCCAGATCAAGCAGAGCCTTCATTATCGGCGGGCAGAGTTTGGACAGGCAGAGGACGTAGTAGTTCTTGATCCCTTCTTTTTCCGCTTCAAGAATAGAAGCAGCGATAGTCGGGGCAGTGGTCTCGAACCCTATGCCGATGAAGATAACTGACTTCGACGGGTTATCTCTGGCAATCTGAAGTGCGTCCTGCGTGGAATATACGATGCGGATATCGGCGTCTGCAGCTCTGGCTTGCTGCAAACTGGAGTAGCTGCCGGGTACTTTCATCATATCGCCGAAAGTAGTAACAATGACATCGGGCAAACTTGCCAGGGCAATAGCCTTGTCTATATCGGCATTAGCGGTAACGCATACCGGGCAGCCGGGACCGGAGAGCATCTCCACGGTGGGCGGCAGCAGCTGGCGGATGCCGCTCCTCATGATGGAAACGGTGTGCCCGCCGCAGAACTCCATCAACCGGGTAGGTCTGGTTGAAAGTTGACTAATCCTGCTTACCAGCTTTTTTGCCAGCTCGACATCACGAAATTCGTCAATGAATTTCATCCAGGCTTGCCATTTCCTCTAAAATTTTCAAGGTCTCTTGAGCTTCGGCTTCATTGACGACGTTTATAGCATAACCGGTGTGCAGCAGGACGTAGTCACCGACCCTGGCTTCAGGGGTTAGCACTATGCTGACGCGACGTTTAACGCCACCGATTTCCACCTCGGCTTCATTACCATCTATTGCCACAACCTTTACTGGAACAGCTAAACACATTATTTTTTCCTCTTAACTAAAATTTGCGATAACGGCCTGACCTAGAGAGATGCCGCCGTCATTGCACGGCACCTGCTTATGGGTCAATACGGAAAAGCCAGCCGATTCGAGGAGAGGTACAACTTTCCTGAATAAAAGCCTGTTCTGGAAAACGCCGCCGCTTAAAGCAACCTGGTTGATTCCCGTATGATTGCTTATCAGCCGGCACATGTCAAGTATCATATGGGCTACGGTGTTATGAAACTTTGCCGAGACCGATGATTTGGACACCCCCTGATATAAGTCATCAATTATGGCTGAGAGAAGCTCCTTAAGCTGGATGATGTTTAAGCCGTCACTTTCCATTATGGAATATGGATAGCCTTTATCACCGACCTCATCCATACTTTCATAAGCTGCCATCTCGAGTTCAATGGCCGCCTGGCCTTCGTAGTCTATTTCACCGCGGATATTTGTAAGGCCGGAAACGGCATCGAAGAGACGTCCCATGCTGGAGTTCAACGGCGAATTAAGGCTGATCTGGAGTTGTCGTTTGATAAGCTCGAGCTCAACGGTGCCGATCCGCTTTAAGAAAGCAAGCTTAGGGGTTAGCGAGTCCACTCCCAGCAGCTTGAGTAAGTAGCCCAGGGCGGTCCGGTAGGGTCTTTTTATGGCGGCGGCTCCACCGGGCAGTGGCAAGTACTCCAGGTGCCCCAGCCTTTTGAATCCTTTATAGTCAGCGACTATAAACTCGCCGCCCCATATTCGCCCGTCACTGCCATAGCCTGTACCATCCAGGGCTACACCGATGACGGGGGTCTCGATTTTATTATCTGCCATACAGCTTACGATATGGGCATGATGGTGCTGCACAGGGACCAGCTTGAGATTGTCGGGCTGGCTTCCCAATTCCAGTGCATATTTAGTGGAAAGGTATTCAGGATGGAGGTCGTAGGCAATGGCTTCAGGTTCTATGCGAAACAACTTTTTATACAGGGCAAGCGTGTTTTCGAAATGCTCCATGGTTTCCATGTTTTCCATATCACCGATATGCTGGCTCACGAAAGCATAATTATCTTTGGTCAAACAAAAGGTATTCTTTTCTTCGGCGCCGCAGCCAAGCACTTGTTTAGCGTTAAAAGTCAGGTGTACCGGAAACGGAGCATAGCCCCGTGCCCTGCGGCTAAGCTGAACGTCTCCTTTTTCTACAATGGTCACGCTGTCATCGTATCTGGCGTATATGTCGCGGTTGTGGACGAGAAAATGATCGGCAATGCCGGAAAGCCGTCGCACGGCCTCATCATTGTCCTTACAAATCGGCTCCTCGCTGATATTGCCGCTGGTCATTACCAACGGTAATCCTGATTCTCTAAGTAATAAATGATGCATCGGCGTGTACGGCAGCATCACACCGAGATATTTTAAATTCGGAGCTATTGACCGGCACAGTCCGGTTCCCGGTTTCCATGGCATTAAAACTATAGGGCTCTGCGGGGAAGTTAATAGTTTTTCCTCCGCCTCGGACACACGACAGTATTTTTTAGCATCGTCAATAGCAGCCACCATTACCGCCAGCGGTTTGAAGGGTCGCCTCTTCCTGCGGCGCAGGAGCTGTACAGCCTTCTCGCTGGTAGCATCGCAGGCCAGAAGGAAGCCGCCCAGACCTTTGACGGCCACGACTTTTCCGTTTTTAAGAAGCTCGCTGGCAGTTATGATGACATCTGAAGTTTCAACATGATGCCCTTTAGCATCGAGCAATTCTAGACTCGGCCCGCATTTGGGGCAAGCGTTGGGCTGCGCGTGGAAGCGACGGTCCAGCGGATTATCATATTCCGCCTGGCAATCAGGGCACATTGTAAAAGAGCGCATAGTCGTCTTGGGACGGTCGTAAGGTATGTCCTCTATTATGGTAAAGCGCGGGCCGCAGTTGGTGCAGTTGGTAAACGGATAGTGGTAGCGCCTGTCTCCCTGTGTGAAGACTTCCTTGAGGCACGGCTGACATGTAGCGATATCCGGCGACACCAGCTGGTATTTGCCCTCTTTTGAAACACTGTGCCGGATCTCAAACCGGGTGTAGTCCGCCGGTGGATGATATGTTATGGAGATGTTCTCTATACGGGCCAACGGCGGCGCATTATGCTGGAGTTCGGATATGAACTGTTCCAGGTCGCGGCTATCCCCCTGAACTTCAATCCTCACGTCTTCCGAAGTATTACAGACCCAGCCATTAAGGCCGTGTCTGGTAGCTAACTGGAAAACAAAAGGTCTGAAGCCGACTCCCTGGACCACCCCGCGAACACTGATCCGGGCTAATTCTAGAGTCTCAACCTTAGCCATAAATACGTATGAATTTTACTTCAAATTCGTATTTGGGGCAAATTGTAATGAAGGTAATCGTCTTGTCATAATACATCTATCTCACCGTATGCAATCGATTGACAGTGAGTATATCTCATGCTAGGATAACCTAGCTATCCGATGTATATGTACAACATTTAGGTGGGAAGCATTTGCCCAAGCTGTTACCATTGAATTAGCGTAGCTTCAGTGGTGTCTTTTTTGTGGGGAAATATTGATATGGATACGGCTGTTATTGCTGACAGTATCTCCTGCATTCCAAAAGAGCAGGTGGAAAAGTATCATATTGAAATCGTTCCGGCCAACGTATTTTTTAATGACCACATTTATCGAGATTTGATAGACCTCAGTTCAGAGAAAGCCTACGAGCTATTAGAAAAAGCTCCCGAATTCTGGAAAACTTCAGGGCCTTCTCCAGAGGATTATATTGAAGCTTATAGGAAGCTTGCTCCGCGTGTTCAAAATATACTGGTTGTGACCATTTCCTCTAGATTGAGCGCGTTTTACTCCAGTGCACTAGGTGCCAGAGAGATTTTTCAGCAAGAAAGTCCTAATGTCGTAATTGAAGTTGTGGATAGCGAGACTGTCGCCGCGGCTGAAGGGCTTATTGTTCTGGCGGCTGCCAGGGCTATGGAAGAGGGCAAACCTTTTTCCGAAGTCGTGGCTATTGCCACAAGGGTTAAAGAACGGGTAAAATTTATTGGCCTTTTGGAAACCATTCGTTTCGTTTACAGGACCGGCAGGATTCCCAAGGTCGCCTCTGAAATAGGCTCTATGCTCTCTATAAAGCCGATTTTAACTGGAGCCAGCGGACAGATTCACTTCGCAGGTGCAGCAAGGAATAAGCCAAATGGGATAAGAAAGATGGTACGGATGATGAGGAGTCACGTAAATAATACGGAGCCTGTTCACGTTGCCATAATGCACGCCAAGGCTTTAGGAGAAGCTAAAAAGCTCAAAGAGACTATAGCTTCAGAGTTCAACTGCGTAGAGATTTTCATTACCGACTTTAGCCCGATTATGGGTTACGCTACTGGTCCAGGTACACTGGCTATAGCTTATTACAAGGCAGATGATGCTAGCTGATATCGGTGCGGTAATACTTGGCTATCTATTAGGCGCTATTCCTTCAGCTTATATCGTCGGCCGCTTGATAGGTAAGATAGACCTACGCAGCCAGCCTGATGGCAAGATAAGCGCCTCGGTCGTGAACAAGAAGCTGGGTGTTTTTCCTTTTTTACTGGTCGTGGCCATGGATGTCGGCAAAGGAGCACTGGCCGTAGTGATTGCCGGGCTTCTTACCGATTCTCTGATAATAGTTTTAATTGCCGGTTTTGCCGCGGTAACCGGCCATAACTGGTCTGTCTTTTTGAAATTTAAAGGGGGACTGGGAGCTACTGTAACTTATGGGGTTCTTATAGCCATCGTATGGTGGCAGTTGCTGATAGCGGCTGCGGTGGCCGGTATAATCTACTTTACCACTCGAAAATCGGGCTTAAGCACTGCTATACTGATTGCTATCATTTCCGGTATAATGCTAGCCCAGTACTTGCTCGGGAGCGGCACACTTATTCTCGTGCCGTACCCCCTGGTGCTTATTCTGCTAATGGTATTGAAGCGTTTTCAGATTAGAGTAGCCCCAATAAAATCCTGAACCACTTTTTGCATGAAGTAGCTACTAAATATTAATTTACAATCAGTATGTTATCTATTATGCTGCTCTAATATGCCTGGGTGTAAACTTGCAGAATAGCTGCCGGGTCGCCGGCAGGACGAGGATTGAACATAATGTTAGAATCACCAAGTGCATGAAATGCGCAGATTGGCAGGTTTTCTTCGGTAACACCAACGTCGCGCAGCCTCATCGGATGGCCTACCTTTTTCATTAAGGCCTCTACTGCGTCCGCCGCAGCCAGAGCTGCATCACGCTCTTTCATATCTTTGGTATCCACCCCCATTGCCTGTGCTACCAGTGCCAGCTTAGCCGTAGCATGATCAACGTTAAACCGCATAACTTTCGGGAGAACTATGCCGCAGCCCGCTCCGTGGGGGACATGGTGTAATGTACCTATTGTATGAGCCATGGCATGTGCTAAGCCGACTTGGGCAATGCCGAATGCCCACCCTGCCATGGTGGCCGCTACCTGCATATTTAGCCGCGCCTTTTCGTTTTTTCCGTCCTTAACAACCAGCGGTAGATTCTCATTGATTAGGCGAATTGCGTGAAGTGCCAGACCGTCACAGATCAGATTGGCCATCAGGCTGCTAAGGGCCTCAACGGCATGTGTCATAGCATCCATAGCGGTGGCGACTGTCATCTCCTTGGGTAATGACATAGTAAATCGCGGGTCTAAAATAGCCGCGTTTGGCATTATTCGTGGATCTCCTATAAACACTTTACGTCCAGCACCCTTGCTGGTGAGGACAGCTGCACCCGTTACTTCGCTGCCAGTTCCCGCTGTTGTCGGAATGACAATATGAGGGGTCTGAGGTTCGGTGAGCCCATACATCCGCAGATGATCAACCGCTTTGCCGCCGTTCTTTAAAGTTACACAGACCCCCTTGCCAGTATCTATGACACTACCGCCGCCGACGCTGACGATACAGTCTGCCCTTGATTCACGGGCTGCCTCAGTAGCCGCATCTACTGCTTCAAGGTCAGGGTCTGGAGCGACGTTATCATACATGCCTACATAGAAATCTGACAGGGCATTTTTCACCAGCTCAGCAAGCCCTGCTTTTTTGACGCCCGGGTCGGTAATTATAAAAGCCCTGCGGCAGCCGAGGCCGGTAATTGTCTTGGAGATTGAACTCAGACTGCCATGACCGGCAGTTACAGCAGTCGGGCAATTGTAGGCAAAACTGTCTGATTCCTTGTTGTCCAAAAAAAGTTGGAAATTCTTTGTATAGTCGGAAAAGGCGGCCACGTGTATTCTCTTGATCTGTGTATATTCTTCCAAGCTGGCGAGCCCGAATTCACGTCCTATGCCGGACTGCTTGTATCCCCCAAAGGGGCAGAAACTGGCTAAAACGTGGTAATTGTTTATCCACATTGTTCCGGTACGAACACCGCGAGCTACTCGCTCGGCTCTGGCGGTGTTGGTGGAAAATACTCCACCTCCCAGGCCGTAAATAGAATCATTAGCAATGGCCACCGCTTCTTCGTCACCATCATATTTGATAACGCAGACAACGGGGCCAAAGATCTCCTCCTGGGCGATGCGCATCTTGTTGTCCACATTGGCGAAAATGGTCGGGGCGTAGTAGTAGCCACCCTCTTTCCCTTTCACCTCGACACGCTTTCCGCCGGTGACAAGTTCTGCTCCCTCTTCCTTACCCAGTTGGACATAACGTTCAACTGTGGCAAATTGCTGTTCGCTGATAAGCGGACCCAAATGGGAGGTCCGCTCCATCTGGTATCCCACACGTAGAGATTCAGCCCGCTTTTTCATCTTGTCCAGAAACTCATCGTATATCTTTGATGGGACTAATACGCGCGTGCCTGATTCGCATGCTTGCCCCTGGTGAAAGAAGGTGCCGAAGCAGGCGCCCTCTACAGCCAGTTCCATGTCTGCATCGTCAAGTATGATATTAGCCGACTTACCGCCCAGTTCGAGCGTCACTTTTTTAATGGTATCGGCAGCCATTTTCATGATTTCGCGCCCAACCTGTGTGCTGCCGGTAAAACCTATTTTGTCCACATACGGGTGGGTGCAGAGAATTTTACCCAGCTCGCCTCCAGGCCCGGGAATCACGTTAAATACCCCTTTGGGGATGCCAGCCGCCTTGGCGGCTTCAGCTGCTATAAGGGCGGTGAGGGGAGTGTTCGAAGCCGGTTTTAAAACCATGGTATTTCCCATGATGAGTGCGGGTGCTATTTTCCACATAGCTATTGTCAGTGGCAGGTTCCAAGGTACAATCCCTACACATACACCAACCGGCTCCCTGCGAATATATTCACGGCCCGGCGCCATAGGACTGCCTACCAATATCTCCTCTTCCCAGGGAAACTCCGTGGCGGCGAACAGACTCAAGTTGCGCAATAATACCGTAGCACTCAGGGGCGCGGCAGCGGCGTATGTTATTATCTGGCCTGCATTCATGCACTCAGTCAGAGCTATACGGCCGCCCTGACGCGATATCTGATCAACGAAATCTTGAATCTTAGCCATACGGTCTGATGGAGACAATCCGCTCCAGTCCCCGTTATCGAAGGCCCTGCGAGCAGCTTCTATAGCAGCCTCGGCATCGGCTTTCCCGGCTTGCGCCACTGTGGCTAAAGGAAGCCCTGTTCCCGGATCGATTGTTTCGAACGTCTTCCCGTCCTTGGCGTCGACAAATTCGCCATCGATAAACAGCTTATATTGATCCATTTGAACCTCCCCTTACTTATTTTTTATTACACAGTAGAACAGTATAGTACACGTGTAAAAGCATATGGTCAAATCTTGAGGTCGCTGACACCGAAACCATCCCACTCGCCTATCGGTTTGCTCGAAGTGAGCACAAATCCTTTTCTGCCAATTTCATCCACATAGGAAATGGTTACTTCACCTACAAGCTGACAGGTCTCGGGATCGATAACGAATGTAAGTCCGTCCGATTCCAGTTTTAAATCGGTCTCCAACATTGTATCAACACGCAAGCATAATGATGCATCGCAGCAGCCGCTAAAATTTAGCTCAATGCGAACAGGTTGACGGATATTTTTGTCGGCCAGAAGTGATTTGATGACCTGGCTTACGCCTGGCTCCAATTTTATTATTGAGATTGCTTTTTACCTCCTTAATTGCCTTGTGAATATGAGTTCTATTCGGAGGCGTAGCAGCCGTTTTTAACAGCTTCGACGATTCCTTGTCGTGCGGCATGATAGGCCAGATATATGGCGCTGGTGATGGCCTTGGCTCGGCTGCGGCCGTGTGCGATAACGATGTTGCCTTCCAATCCCAGCAGGCAAGCCCCACCGTATTCTTTGTAGTCTAGATTTTTCACAGTCGACTGGAGCTGCACATACTGGGCTAAAGCAGCACCTGTCAGGTAGCGGTCGATTCTGGCCGATTGTCCCATCTCGAGCAAACTCTGGATGACCTGCGAATAACCTTCAATAGTCTTAACTAAAACATTACCGGTGAAGCCATCGGTAACTATCACGTCGGCTTTCCCTTGCAGGACATCAAAACCTTCTATATTGCCAATGAAATTGAGATCGGTCTCTTTTAAAAGCTGATAAGTCTCCCTGGCCAGGGTATTACCCTTGAGTTCCTCTTCGCCAACATTTAGTAATCCTACGCGTGGTGAACTTATGCCGATGACCTTTTCTGCCAGTATACTGGCTAGCTGAGCGAACTGAACCAGAAAGATGGGACGACAGTTAACGTTGACCCCGCAATCGATGATGAGACTGGGCTGAGGCTGATTGAGATAAGCAACCGCACATACCGCCAGGCGTTCGATACCAGCCACCATCTTCAGGTTAAGGAATGAGGCGACTACGACGGCGCCGGTGCTGCCTGCGGACACAAATCCGTCAGCAATGCCGTCTTTTACCAGCCTAACTCCGACACATAAGGAGGAGTCGGGCTTGTTCTGGACTCCCTGCACCGGGTCTTCATCCTGTTCCACCACCTGACTGGCTTCAATGATTGAAGTATTCAACTTTTTGGAGTATCGCCGGAGAAGCATCTCGATAACTGGTTTGTTGCCAACCAGTGCGATGTCTACTGGAAATTCTTTGGCGGCTTCGACGGCCCCTTTGATCACCTCTCTGGGGGCATAATCTCCGCCCATGGCATCTACCGCAATTAACATTTATCTACTCCGAGGGTAATTGCTCTTGATATGGATCATGTTACAAACTTCAAGGCCGGCAGATGACTAGGAACTTTAGCGTCTCTGCTTTGTTTTGTCAAGGACAGCCATCGTCTATTTTTGAAAATCTGTACGTAAAAAGTCTATAATTCACATGTCGATATTAAGAATTGGCGTAGCTAAATAATCATGCACGAGTTATCAATAACACAGAGCATAATGGATATCGTTTTGGACCAGGCTAAAGAGACTGGGGCTAAAAAGGTCACAAAAATAAACCTGGTGATTGGCGAAATGTCAGGGGTTGTAAGCGACTGTGTCCAATTCTATTTTGATTTCCTGAAAAAAGGTAACCTGACCGAAGAAGCAACGCTTGATTTTAAGCTGGTGCCGGTCGAACTGCGGTGTCGTGATTGTCAGACCGTCTTTCAGCCAGGTGATTCCGCCTGGGTTTGTCCGAATTGCGGGAGCACTAACCCCGAAGTTGTACGCGGGCAAGAATCATACGTTGAGAGTATCGAAGTGGAGCAGTGAAGAGGAAGATTGAAATATCCTGGCACCGGTTGTTTAGATATGAAGACGCCTGAAATAATCAATGACGGTAAGTCTAACGGCGAAGGTATGGTCATCCATTATAAGACGTCCCGAGGTACTGATATTTTCGGACTGGCTATACCTAACATATATGCTAATGACGACTGGGACCTCGGCCCCACCTGGTGCTATCTGATTGCCGGGCACAAGACCACGCTCATTGATACAGGTCGGCTGGGGAACTTCGATGTTTTTGCTTCTCTATTGAAGTCTATTGGTAAAAAGTTTGCTGATATCGATAGAGTTGTGATTACCCACAGCCATGAAGACCACGATGGTAACGTAGCTGAAATACTGTCGGCGGCGGGAGCCGAACTGGTAGCCCACGAGCTTTATCAGTCGATGATTTCATATCATCCCGACGTAATTGAAGGCGCCGTACATCCTGAGTTTCCCGGTTCCTGCCGTCTCTGCAATATGCCGGAGCAGTTCTATAAGAGCTGCTTACCTTATCACCGTAAAAGAAGTTCACTGAGGGTTGATATGGCTATCGGAGATAACCAGGCGCTACCGGATGACAATCTAAGTTTCTTCTCTACCCCGGGTCATACTCCTGACTCAATTTGTGTAGTTCTGGAAGAAGAGGTCATCTTTACCGGTGATACGGTTTTGCCGGAAATCACCGCTCAACCTTCGATGGCTCATATGTTCGAAGTGAACCAAAATATTTTGCCCGAAAAATATCGTAAAACAAACTCCGTCTACGGCTTGCTGAACTTTATTAAGTCTCTAAGTAATATAGCCAGGCTGCGTTCTCGTCCCTTTGAGGCTTCCTTTCCGGCCCACCGGCTTTTTAATAACGGTCGGTTCAACTTGATTGATGGTGGTCAGCGAGCCAGAGATATTATTCGATTTCACATCGAAAGGTGCCGTGATATATTGAAAATTATCGACGGTAGGCCTGCCGATATTGGGGAAATTGTGGTTAAGCATTTTCCGCCCTCGCGGCTGGCCGGTGTGGGTAAATGGCTGGCTGAAAACGAAATAAGAGCTCATCTCGAGGTTATAAACGACTGCGGCGACATTATCTGGCGACGTGGAAGAAAAGATGTTGTTGAGTCGCTCGGGACAAGCAATTATCTGGATACGCTTGGCGCCTATTTATGGGATTTTAGCTAGGTCCACGATCTTATCACATGCACCGCAGTTGCCTTGGAGCTGGCTCGAACTATGGTGCCAACTCTAAGACCTAGCTCCTCTGCCGACTTTTTTGTTATAACGCCAAGCAGCGGAAAACCACAGTCAACTTCGATTCTTACCAGCGGTCCCACCGGAGCTATTTTAATTATTTTGCCCTCAAACACATTTCTGGCGCTGGTTTTAGCCTTCGCCAGAGTAAACGTTATGTCTTCAGGTCTTATGAGGGCGTATACGGAATCGCTTATTTCATAATCAGAGACGGCCTGTACGGTTCTATTATTCACCTCTATAGTTACCAGATCATCGTCTTTCTCTACTATGATACCCTCTAAGATGTTCTCCACACCGACAAATTCAGCTACCTCCGTGTTTGTGGGCAGACAGAATATCTCGTTTGGGCTACCTATCTGCAATATTTGCCCGTTGATAAGGACACCGATTCGGTCGGCGAGTCGCTGCCCCTGTGGCATGTTATGGGTTGCCATAACAATAGTCGTCTTCCGCTCTTTGATTACATGGGCTAAAACCTGCTCTACTCTCGAGGTGGAGATCGGGTCGAGGTTGGCGGTGGGTTCATCAAGGAAAAGCAGTTCCGGCTTGGTAACCAGAGCTCTAGCTATAGCGACGCGCTGTGTTTCTCCTCCGGAGAGCGTTTTGGCATTTCGTTTCCCATATTCAGCAAGATTGACCAATTCCAAGACATTACGTACCTTACTGCGTGTCGCCTCATGCCCTTCCCCTCTCCATTTTAGGCCGCAGGCAACGTTATCATAGACGCTCATGGAGAAGACAATTGGCCTCTGCTGGACGAATGACATGCGCCGTCGTATTTCGTTCCTCTCACGGCGGGAGTGTGTGACTTCAGAGCCGGCAAAGTAAATGCTACCTGACTTTGGCGTGTCCAGAAGGTCAAGCAGCCTGAGTAAAGTTGTCTTTCCGGCACCCGTCGGACCGATCAGGGCAAAGGCCTCACCCAGGTTGATTTTAAGATTTATATCTTTCAGTACTGGACGCCGATCGAATTCGTGCCCAAGGTTTAATGTTTCCAGCAAAATCATCGATCTCTACCTTTGTTGCAGCCTGCTGAGAGAGAAATTGATAACGAGAGCTATGCTGATAAGTATTATCCCGAGCGCAATAGACAGCACGATATCTCCTTTCGACGTTTCCAGAGAAATGGCCGTGGTCATGACTCTTGTGTATCCGCGTATGTTACCACCTACCATCAAAGCCAGACCAACTTCAGATATCGCTCTGCCAAATCCCAAAATCAATGCTGAGTAAATTGCATAGCGGCCTTCCCTTATGACGATGGTCGTCGCCTGGAACTGGCTGGCGCCTGTGGCGATAGCTGTTTCATATGCTGCCTGTTCCACACCTCTTAAAGCGGCTATCACCAGGCCCAGTATTATCGGAGATATCAGTATTACCTGCCCGATTACCATAACTTGAGGTGTGAATAGTAACTCCAGGAATCCCAGTGGGCCCGATCGCGAGAATATCAAAAAAACGACTAGGCCCACGGCTACAGTAGGCACACTGTAGAAGGTCTGTATTAAATTTATTAAAGTCCTCTTTCCATGGAAATTGTTGAAGTGAATGAGGCTGCCCAGTGGCAAGCATATCAAAGCGGCGATGGCGGTGGATGAAATGGAGATGGCTAAAGTTCTGGCTGTAATTTGCAGTACTTCAGGATTAAGTGAAACAATAAGTTCGATTGCTTTTAGAAAACCTTGCCATATCGCCGTCAATTCAACTAACCGCCTTAAATTTACAAGTTAGGGACATTGATTACCGGGACCATTTTTAAAGATTAGGGAACCGGCGTTGAATATTCCTCAACTGACGGGCAACCTTCCATGGTGCAACTACCGTCACTCAACGGGAAGAAAAGCGGACGTCCGTATTCAGCTTCGCCGTATGTGCCAATTACGGTCTGAACCTCGGGTGAGATAAGCCAGTTAATAAACTCGTTGGCGATGTCCAGATGGGTGACATTTGTCGTATCAGGATTAATTGCCATAGCAGCATACACATTGAGGAATACAGGATCCTCGTCTACTATAGGCACGATAGCGAGATTAGTTTTCTTTGTATAGGCAAGGAATGTGGATATGTCGGCAAGTACATATGCCATTTCCTCATTAGCCATCAACAAAGTGGGCCCCATACCTTTACCGGCTTCTATATACCATTTTCCTGAGTTCTGGACATCTGCATAATCAAAGCCGGCTTTGCTCCAGATTAATTTTTCTTTGGAGTGAGTCCCGGAGTTGTCGCCCCTAGAAATAAATTTTACACTATCGGGATCGTTCATGCCCGCCTCATAAATTTTCTTGAAAGCGTCGGTGGCGGTTAGCCCTTTAATCCCGGCTGGGTCATCAGGCGGTCCAGCAATGAGGAAGAAATTATAAGCAAAATATCTTCGGTTAATCCCGTAGCCATCAGCAATGAATTGGTCCTCTGCAGCGGGGTCGTGTACTACAACAGCGTCCACATCTCCTCTTCTGCCGTATTCAAGCGCTATCCCTGTGCCGGCGTAGATAATGTCCATTTCTACATTTGCCTTGTTCTCAAACAAGGGCTCCAGATAGTACCACAGTCCCGTGTCATAAAGACTGGTTGTGGTAGCAATTTTGAACCTTGTTTCGGGCGAGTGGAGTGGATACTGCGTAGTCGGTGTGGTAGGAGCAGCCGGTGCAGATGGCGCACATCCTATGATTAGGGAAAAAATAGCTACTACCGCAATCGATATTGAAAATATCTTAAGAATTTTTTTATTCATTTAGAAACCTCCTTGTTTATTGGGTCAAGCTTCATTGTCGGCTATGAAGCAAGCTCGCTGTTGAATGATACCTTCGTTTGTCAGCCGGTGGAGATTTATTAGCGGCTGTTAGCTGTATAAAGCAGGAAGAACAAACCGGAATTGTTGTTGAGCAACAGCCAGCCAGTGACAAGTTGTGTATTGAAAAACGGTCAATAGAATACGTGTAGATATGTAAGCTAGATTCGCGCCTGAAAAAGTAAAGCGCCGAAATCATAGCGGCGCTTTTTCAATAAAAATACTTTTCAATACGGCTCTCCTTTCCAAACTGGGAGGCGTCACCGTTTCCAATGACACCCTATCGGCCGATGCCCCTGGTTGTTTACTTTAGGGCAAAAGGCTCGGAAAGCTTGTGGAACTTTTTGGATTATAACATGATGACTTGTACCTGACAATATGCTCTGCCTCTTTTTTCATCGTGCAGTTCGGATTAAGACTTTTTTAAAAAGTATGTGCTATTGGAGTTAAAGCACACTTCTGTTATCATTGACCGGACATTAAATTTAGTGCTAATATTGTCGACAGTCTAAAAAAGGACATTCGTGAGCCGTAAACCTCAATTAATGTCTCCAAAAGGCCTTAGGTACCGCGGTCAAGCCCTGGAATACTTTATCACTGTTTTTTTGTCGGTTGCCGCGTTTGGTGTTCTGGTCTTGACTTTATTCTACTATCAGGCGTTGCCTTTTGTTTCTATCGACTATATCCAGCTAACTGAAGGCATGGTATTTGTCAGGCTTTTCGTGCTAGCGCTGACCATTCTTCTTATCCCCGCTGCAGTGGTCTCATGGTTCTTGCTCCGTGTTAGCGGCAGGCAGAAACTATTAAAGGAGCAGGTCGAGTTTTATGCTCAGCTCTTTTTCGCTACTACCGATTCAATAATCGTTCACGACCTGGATGGCAAATGCGTTTACGCCAACGAGCGTGCCTCTCAGTTCTACGGCTACAATGAAGAAGAGCTATTCCGGATGAGTCTTGATGAACTGATTATTCCAGAGCAGGCTGATACCCTTAAGATGAAGATTGCTGAGCTTACCGAAAAAAGCCAACTGACCTTTGAGTCAATGCATATCCGAAAAGACAAAGCTGCGGCTCCGGTGGAAATAAGTAGCCACGTAATCGAGTCAGGGGGTCGGAAGCTGATAGTTAGCGCTATACGAGATATCAGTGAACGTAAACGCACAGCGGAAGAACTAAGGGAGACTTCGCTTAGATTGCAGAGGGCCATTGAGGGTGCCATTAATGCTGTTGCCCTAACCACTGAGATTCGAGATCCGTACACGGCCGGTCATCAACACCGCGTGGCCAAGTTGGCCTGTTCTATTGGCAGAGAACTAGGTCTGTCCGAAAAGGAGATAGAGGGGGTACGTGTTGCCGGAACATTACACGATATCGGCAAAATATACGTGCCTGCTGAGATTTTGAGCCGCCCGGGTCGCTTGAGACAGAATGAAGTTAACCTGATAAAGGACCACGCCCAAGTTGGCTATGACCTGCTAAGTACTATTGAGTTTCCTTGGCCCGTAGCTCAGATAGTGCTACAACATCATGAGAGGATGAACGGCTCAGGATACCCACATGGACTTTCCGGTGACGAGATACTGATTGAAGCGAAGATAATGAGTGTGGCTGACGTTGTTGAGGCTATGGCCTCCCACCGACCTTATCGCCCGGCGTTAAGCATTGAAGAAGCCCTTCTAGAGATATTACAGCAAAGGGGTGTGCTCTACGCTCCCGAAGCCGTGGACGCATGCATAAAGGTCTTTACCCAGAAGGGATTTACATTTTAATTAAGTTAACGTGTTTCCTCGTCATTTCAAAGTAGCAGGGCGTCAATAACGTAATATACACTCGATTTTAGACCTATTTCCACTTTCTATTGAAATTTGCTGTTGTTAGTAATAAATTACGCTATACCGGAATGCCGGATGGTAAAAATGTTTTTGATAGACTTTTTTAATAGAATTGACGACCGGATACGAGAAGCTCTGCAAAGAAGAGGTTCTATTTATTTCAGCTACGTTGACATTATTTTTAAATATCCTTGGTTCTGTATATTCAATGTGGTGCTCAAATGGAAAGCTAACAGATACGATCAAGCTATAATTCATGTCATCGGTGACAGTCATCTGCGGCCTTATCTATTTAAAAACCCATTTTTATTGCATCATATATCTCAGGCCACCGCACATAATTTAAATAAGGACAACAGTTATTCACAATCGAAGCAATATCTGAATTCGTTCTTGCCAGCGATAAACAAACAAAGAGATGTTTTACTTTTGGTTTTCGGAGAAATAGATGCTCGCGTACATATTTACCTTCAATATGAGAAAAATAACAGACAGATAAGTATTGACAAACTTATCGATGCTACGGTCCTAAGATATGGACAGACGATTACAAGGCTTAAAGACGACGGATTCGCGGTATCTGTTCAGGGACTACCGCCGGCAGCTCGAAAGGATTTCGAGTCTAATTTGCCCTTCCTCGGGAGCCCGGAACAAAGAAGCGATATATCTATAGAATTTAATAATAAACTCGGTGAGTTTTGTCTTAGAAACGGTGTGCCTTTCATAGACATACAATCGTTTACTGCTGACGAGAAGGGCTTCATAAAGAAAGAATATGCTGCCGATGAAGTGCATGTCAATAGCAGGGTGGTGCCGTTTGCCAGGGGTATAATATTCCATGCATTCGGAGGCAGTAAAAATTTTGAGTGGTGTCGTTAGAGCAATACGTTTGACAAAAATACGCTGTATAATTAAAGTTAATCAGCCTGGCAAATGATTCAGTTTATAATAAATAACTGGCCGTGGATATTAGCATTCCTCGGATTCGCAGCTTTGCTTGCAGTATTTTTCCTGGCCAAGCCGGTCAGAGTAGGGCTGAAAACTCTGGCTACGATAGTCAGCCTCGGTCTGAGCTATAAGAAGAATACAGGTGATGTGCCCGGTGATGTCATCGTAAGCGAAGTTACCTTTTGCTGCGGAGACCGGGAAGTAGCCGCTAATTTATATCGTCCCGAAGACCGGAGAAGACATCCCGCCATAATACTGGCTCACGGCGCTATCAAGGGTGGAAAAGACGACCGAGCGCTCAGGTTTGGCGGACAAAGTCTGGCCAGCGCCGGGTATATTGCCTTGGCGCCACAGCTGGAGAATTTGAACCGACTCCGGCTGCATCAGGATGATGTCGATGCATTGATTGAATGTGTCAGATATCTTTCGAGGCAGGAATTCTGTAACGGCAAGATAGGTTTGCTGGGTGCCTGTCTCAGTGCTCCACTGGTATTCTTGGCCGCCGCCACCCCCGATATAAAACAAAATGTAGCGGTTATCACCTGTTGGGGAGGCTTTTATAATATCAACGAGTGGCTGCAAGCGGTTCTGGCTCAGCGTTATATCGACGACGGCGATGCTATCCCTTGGAAACCTCGACGGCTTTTAATAGAGGAAGCACCAAAGTGGCTTATTGAGCTTTTACCCGATGCTACGGACCGGGCATGTCTTCAAGAAGTATTTGCAGGCGACGATGGTGAGTCGGCAGAGGGACGCCTTTCGCCCTCGGGGCAAGCTATGTACGAACTCCTTTCTAATCGAGATCCTGAGAAAATAAAAAACCTGTGGCAAAACCTGGACCCGAAAGTCAGACAAACACTTGACAGTCTATCACCGCATACTAAAATCGACAAACACAGTGCCAAGATCGCTATTATCCATACCTTCAGCGATGACGTTATACCCTGGGTGGAATCCTGCAAGCTGAGTGACGCCATCGACCACGGCGATAAAGTCTACTTCAGAATTTTTCGCCAGTTCTATCACGTCAGCATCGAAGACATGTTGAAAGCGCGTATTTCTAACCTCCACCATGTCATTGCGGAAGCCGTCCAGTTCTATTTATATATGTATTCTATACTGTACCAACTCTCATAACATCACGATTACCCGCCTTACTACTTGACACTTCTTCTATCGAAGTATTATTGTAGTGCGTTATGAAGACGAAGAAATGGGACTGGGCCATTTTTTACTTACTCTGGCTTTTGTGGATATTCCTAATACCATTTATGTATATTCTGGCGGGCTTTAAAACTCAAAGGAATTAAGTTCAGACCCCTGTTATTTTTAGCCTTGTTCTTTGTAAGCTTTGCGTTGCCGCACTCGATAGTTCACCCCTTTTTAGGGGTTATTAATAAATGAATCAGTTAAATGGGGAAGCAGAGCTATGAAGCATAAAGAGGGTAAATTCAAAGGATACAAGGGACTAAGACTCTATTACCAGTGCTGGCTGCCTGATAAAAAGCCCAAGGCTGTATTGCTGGTTGCTCACGGGTTAGCTGAGCATAGCGGACGCTACAAAAACCTGGTCGAATATTTTGTCCCTAAGGGCTACGCCGTCTATGCCCTTGACCATCGCGGCCACGGCAAATCGGAGGGCCAACGATCATATGTCGATAACTTCAAAGATTACCTTACCGACCTCAGGACCTTCTTCGATAAGGTGCGAAATGAGAATAAAGGTGCCAGGATTTTCCTTTTTGGACATAGTCTCGGTGCTACCATAGCCGTTGCCTATGCTGTAGATCATCAAGATGAGCTGGCCGGTCTTATGGTTTCGGGGTCAAGCCTCGTGCCGCCCCCTGGCGTTTCACCGGCACTGCTGGCTATAGCCGGAATACTATCGGCATTGGTACCTAAAATGGGGGTTACCGTTCTTGATGCTTCCACTATCAGCCGCGATCAATCAGTTGTCGACGCCTATGTCAATGACCCGCTGGTGTTCCGTGGTAAGGTACCTGCCCGTACCGGAGCCGAACTTGCGAGGATGTGGAAGCAGCTGCCGGACCGGGTGGGCAAAATAAAGCTACCAATATTGATTATGCACGGCGGAGCTGACCAGCTTTCCGACCCGCGGGGCAGCAAATTGCTATACGAGCGCGTTGGTTCAAAAGATAAGACGCTTAAAATATACGATGCCTGCTACCACGAGATATGCAATGAACCGGAGCGAAAGCAGGTCTGCGGGGATATGGAAAAGTGGCTAGCAAAGCATATCCGGTGAAAAGTCTCGACTTTCCGGTTAAATGTCTGAAAAGGAGTTCAAGATGGCCGAATGTCACTACCAAAAAGATAGCATTTCTAAATTAGGCAAGCTGTATCAACTTAAACCCGAGGTGTTGCAGGCGTTTATGGATTTCGATGGCAAGGTGTTTGCCGAAGGCGCTCTGAGCACAAGGATTAAGGAGCTTATTGCCGTAGCCTGCGCCCATGTGACCCAGTGTCCGTACTGCATAGAAGCGCATACCAAAAGGGCGAAGAAGGCGGGTGCGGAGGAAGCAGAAATAGCTGAGGCCATATTCGTGGCTGCATCCCTGCGAGCCGGCGGCGCACTGGCGCACAGCTGCATCGCCATCGAGGCCCTTGAAGAAAAATAGAGCTGCAGCGTAACCGAGTGTGGTATACTGTGCGTGATTTACACCCAGACGACTGAGCATTATCAATGCCCGATAAAAACTTTATTTTAGTTATCGACCAGGGAACCACCGGAAGCGCAGCTTTAGTGTTCGATGCCTCTGGACGCATAGTCTCCAGCGCCGACCGCGAGATACGCCAGATTTATCCACAGCCCGGCTGGGTGGAGCATGACCCCGTAGAGATTTTTCAGACGTCGCTGGCTGTGGCCAAAGAGGCACTGCAGAAGGCCGGGGTTCGTGCCTCACAGGTAAAAGGAATGGGTATCACGAACCAGCGGGAGACCACCGTCGTCTGGGACATTCACACTGGTGAGCCCGTTAGCAATGCCATCGTATGGCAATGCCGCCGCACCGCAGCGATGTGCGAGGAGCTCAAGAAAAGGGGCTTGAGCGACCTTGTCCGTGAGAAGACCGGGCTGCCTATCGACGCCTATTTTTCTGCTACTAAGCTTCGTTGGATACTGGACCGTGCACCGGAGGGACAGCGTCGCGCTCAACAGGGTGACTTATTGTTCGGTACTATAGATAGCTGGCTTGTCTGGAATCTGACCGGAGGCAAGGTCCATATTACCGACTATAGCAATGCTTCCCGCACCATGCTATTCAATATTAACACTCTTAAGTGGGACAAGGAACTTCTGGCTATTCTGGATATACCGGAGGCCGTTCTTCCCAAGGTGGTGCCTTCGAGTCATGTCTATGGTGAAGTTACGCCCGGACTTCTTGGCGATGTCAGCATACCGGTAGCGGGCATTGCCGGTGACCAGCAGGCGGCCCTTTTTGGTCAGGCGTGTTACGATACTTCAATGGCCAAGAATACCTATGGTACGGGCTGCTTCATACTGCTTAATACCGGCGAAAGACCGGTTCCACCTGAAAAAGGCCTGGTCACGACTTTGGCCTGGGGATTAGACGGCAAGTTCACTTATGCCATGGAGGGCAGCATCTTTATCACCGGTGCTGCTATTCAGTGGTTACGCGACGGCTTGGGACTGATAAAGAACGCCGCGGAGAGCGAGCAGCTTGCCCTGTCCGTTCCTCATAACGACGGGGTTTACTTCGTCCCTGCCTTTGTCGGTCTGGGCGCTCCTTATTGGGACATGTATGCTCGGGGCACTATTGTTGGACTTACCAGGGGCTCGACCGCGGGACATCTGGCAAGAGCTACTCTGGAGTCTATTGCTTACCAGGTCCGCGATGTAGTAGACGTGATGTGCAAGGAAGCTAATGTACAATTGGCGGTGCTCAGGGTGGATGGGGGTGGTACCGCCAATTCTCTTCTGATGCAATTTCAAGCGGATATTCTCGGGGTGCCCATTCAGCCGTCGCAGGTCACTGAGACCACATCTCTGGGGGCTGCCTACCTGGCCGGTCTGGCTGTTGGTTTATGGAAAGATACCAATGAACTCGCCGGGATGTGGCATCCTGCCAAGACATTCGAACCAAATATGTCTGCCGACCAGCGCGAGATGCTTTATTCCGATTGGAAGCGCGCTGTTGAACGCGCCCGCGGATGGGTAGAAAGCCAGTAAGCGGCCAGGCTGAGGCCTGCCATCCGGTCGGGACCATTCAATCTAAATCTGGAGGGAGCCTAGCCATGAAAAGAGATTTCGATGCCGTTGCAAGAGAGAAATTCGACCTGATTGTGGTCGGCGGGGGTATTATAGGCACCGGCGTTGCTCGTGATGCCGCTCTACGGGGTATAAAGACACTGCTTATTGAAAAGGATGACTTTGGCTACGGCACCACTTCCCGCTCATCGCGCTTGATTCACGGCGGACTGCGCTACCTTAGAATGCTGGATTTTAACCTTGTCAGACAGGACCTGCACGAGAGGCAGGTTTTACTGAATGTCGCACCCCATCTGGTGCATCCTTACCCTTTCCTAATACCGCTTACAAGTATTTTTTATGAGATATTTCTGAGTATAGGTGTACGGCTTTACGATGTGATGGCGGCAGGCAAGTCTTTGCCGTCGCACGAGCATCTCTCGCGGAGCGAGGTCTTGCAGATGGAGCCGGAACTGGAGGAGTTAAAAGGTCTGAGAGGTGCCTTGAGGTACTACGATTGCCAGTGTCCGTATACGGAACGCCTCGACGTGGAGAATGTAATCAGTGCCGTAGAAAACGGTGCTGTTGTCCTGAACCATGCTCAGCTTACAAATTTCCTCAGAAATGGTAGCGATGTGTGCGGTGTGGAGGTCTTGGATCGTCTGTCAGGAGAGACCTATAGGGTGAAAGCGCGACTGGTGGTTAATGCTGCCGGGCATTGGGTTGACTGTGTAAGGGACCTGCTCCACAGCGGTCCGGCAAGCACTGTGCGCCGTACCAAGGGCATACATCTGATAACTCCAAAACTGACGCAAACGGCCCTGGTTCTATTTTCTCCTGTAGATGGTCGGCTCTACTTCGTTATGCCCTGGCTGAACTACACTCTTATAGGCACTACTGATACTGATTATTCAGGAGACCTTGATTCGGTCTGTGCTGAAGAGTCTGACGTAACCTACATGCTGGCTGGAATACATCAGGTCTTCCCCAAATTACGTGAAGAGGACATAATTTATGCTATCGCCGGCTTACGCTCCCTGGCACATATCGGCGGTGAAAGGGCATCGAACATTTCACGTGACCATAAGGTGCTTGACCATAAGCAGAGGGAAGGTATAGACGGCCTCGTCTCCGTGCTGGGAGGGAAAATAACTGCTTATCGGGCTGTGGCCAGAGACGCCGTCGATATCGTCTGCCGTAAGCTTGGAATCAACGCTACATGTACTACGGATACAGTTCCCTTGCCCGGTGCGCCTGCGGTGTCTGAAAAAAAGATAGCTGAGGCGGCTCGTGAAAGCAAATTGCCTTTGAATACCGTGAATTATCTGGCTGGACTTTACGGTTCACGCTTTTCACAGGTTTTGGATTTGGTTCGACAAGATAAACGAAGCGGACAGAAACTATCTGCTCATAATCCTGATATTCTGGCTCAGGTACAGCATAGTGTTAAGGAAGAGAGCGCTCTTACCGTTGCTGATTTCATGCTCCACCGCAGCGCCATTGGCTGGATGTCAACCCAAGGCCTGGATGCAGTGGAACCTGTGGCCAAGGAGATGGGTCGCCTTTTAAAATGGAGCCAGGCTGAACAGAAGCGTCAGACTGAAGATTATTACGCCCGGGCAGCCCTGTGTCAGCATTTCAGGTTGGGTGTAGTAAAGCGGTCGAAGAAGGCCGAAAAGGTTTGACAGCCAAATCCGGCTGTGCTAACTTTTAACGGCGCGGCAGCGTAGCTCAGTGGTAGAGCAGGGGACTCATAAGCCCTTGGTCACTGGTTCAAATCCAGTCGCTGCCACTACCATCGCTAAGGGAGATAAGTACTTTGGGCAACCTCTCTCGCTGGCATAACTGCCGATACGAATTATTTAAACGCGTTCTGTTGCTATTTGTGATCGTCCTCTTGGTTTTACCGATATCCTGCATTAGCATCCCGGAGCCATATACTCAGCCTCACAATGGGGAAGTATCTACTATAAAACCACGACCGGATGTTGAATGGTCGCGAACTTATGGAGATGCTTTGTCTGGTATTATTATCAATTCTGCCCAACAGACGAGCGATGGTGGTTATATCGTATCAGGGCATAAGGATGATAATCCTTGCTTTCTAATAAGGACAGATATGGATGGTAATCTGCTCTGGGAGAGAGCATTTGGCGATGATGTAACGGGTTATTTCGACCAGGGTCAACAGACCGCGGATGGCGGCTATGTGTGGTCTGGAACCCATAGTCAATATCTCCGTATACTGAAAATTGATGAAGATGGTAATACGCTCTGGGAAAAGAAAACAGCGTGTGACAGGGAAACAGCAGTGCTGCAGATTCAGCAGACTGCAGATGGCGGCTATATAATAGGGGCGGATATTTTCCAAATCGGTAGGATTTCCCCTCTCCCAGGTATTATCAAAACAGATGCCGATGGTAATAAACTCTGGGAACAGACATTCGACATTGCTGATGAATGTCTTATGAATTCTATTCAACAGACGCGTGACGGAGGGTATATACTTGGTGGTGCCTTATCCTCAGCTCTCGGAAGCTCGAATCCTGACACTATGTGGTTATTGAAGACAGATCCAAATGGAAAGCAGCTTTGGTATCAAAAATATGATGGAAATATTCAAAATCAAAGAATATGTAAGTCAGTTCAAGAGACAATGGATGGCGGGTACATAGTATGCGGAGTTAGATATATTGGCACAGCGACAAATCTTATGCTGACAAAGACAGATAAGGATGGTAACGAACTGTGGACTAAGCTGTTTGATAGTATATATCCTGCTGCGGCGGAACCTGTTCAACAGACGATGGACGGCGGCTATATACTGGGCGGATATGGTGCTTATCTGGGTCTTTACGATAGCTGGTTGATAAAAACAGATGCCGATGGTAACGTGCTTTGGGACAAGCAATTTGGTGGCAGAGATAATGAAATTACAATCTATTCAGTTCAGCAGACCACGGATGGTGGATATATACTGTGCGGTAAGGCTGAAGTCGAGCCATCCCCATACAAGAAAGTACATATAAGAAAGTACGATATTCTGCTATTAAAAATCGCACCATTGCCGTAATCAGAAAATAATTACTTTAACTATATTCGAAGACGAATGGTAGCAAGCATCAGAGTATTATCAGAAATTGACCTTCATAAGTTCTGGTCACTGGTTCAAATCCAGTCGCTGCCACCAGTACCGCTTTTGGCTAATAATTCTCAGGCATCTACTGATAATCCAACGATTGAGGAGGAATACTGAGGTGCTCAGGAAAAATGCTTTAATTATACTGGTCTTCTTTGCAATCGTGGCTTTAATAATTCCCGGGTGCCGGCCATCGGCAGCCTCATATATCGAAAGCGGGGATGCAAACAATGCCAGCAAGAACTATGACCAGGCTATTGTCGATTACAGCCAGGCTATAGCCATAGACCCCGGGTCGGCTGTTGCCTACGCCGGCCGCGGCAGAGCCTACAACAACAAAGGAGAGTACGACCTGGCACTTGCCGACCTCGACAAAGCCATCGAACTGAATCCTGACTTATACACCGCCTATTCCAGCCGCGGTTATACCTACATACACAAGCAACTCTTTAATGAGGCGATAGCCGACTATACCAGAGCTGTAGAACTTAAACCCGACATGGCCAGTGCTTATTGGAATCGCGCCTGGATATATCTGCAAAATAACGACTACGACAAGGCCATCGCCGATTACAGCAGCGCCATTGGTGTAAATGGTACGAACGCAAGTTACTACGGGGGACGAGGCTGGTGCTACCAGCAGATTAAGCAGTACGATAAAGCACTGGCTGATTTTAACCAGGCTATTGGTCTTGATAGTACGACACCTAATAGATATCTCAGTCGTGGTCTTTGCTATATGCAGTTGAACCAAAATGACAAGGCGCTGATCGATTTCGACAAAGCAGTCGAGTTGGACAACAATTTCGCGGATGGCTATTTGTTCCGGGGCGAGTGTTATACGGAAATGCAAGACTATGACAAGGCCATATCGGATTTAAACAAAGCCTTTGAATTGAATAGTACCGCCAATATGATGGGCTATTACTATTCGCTGGCCGCCTGTTACAGTGCCAAAAAAGACTACGATGCTGCCATCTCGGTCTGGACCCAGGCAATCGATAATGACCCCGAGTCAGCAATGTATTACAACAACCGGGGCTGGTTTTATCTGGAGAAAGGCGATTATGCTAAAGCTCTGCCCGACATCAATAAGGCGCTTGATCTGGACTCAACTTCCCAAGATTCTGCCAGCATCTGGGACAGCCGGGGCTGGTATTATTTCAAGACGGGTGATATCAATAGGGCACTTAGTGATCTCAATAAGGCTCTCGAGATTGGTCCTGATATGGAGGTAGCTAGTGAAATTTACTGCCACCGGGCACAGGTATACTACTCTATCAAGGAATATGACAAAGGCATAGCCGACCTCAACAAAGCTGTTGAACTGGACAGCACGTATGCAGAGGCTTACCTCTACAGAGGATTATGTTACAAGGCCCTTAACAAGCCAGACGATGCAAAGGCTGATTTTCAAGCGGCGATAAGTAGCTCAACAGACCAATCCATTATAGGTAAAGCTACTGACGAGCTAAAAAGCATGGAGTAAGCACAGGTTTCGTTTTGTAGCCGGTTCAAATCCAGTAATTGCTACTTATGTTTTAGCTTCACC
This sequence comes from uncultured Dehalococcoidales bacterium, assembly GCA_964545945.1. GTDB lineage: Bacteria > Chloroflexota > Dehalococcoidia > GIF9 > UBA5629 > 9FT-COMBO-48-23. The sequence goes on along the minus strand of CAZJID010000006.1, from coordinate 9,587 downwards.
TGGTCATTTTTACGCCCAGTACGGTTACTAGACTCCAGCCAATCCCTCTAACAACCCGAACTCTATAATAGATACAAGAACGGCGATACAAACACCGAAACCTATACCCTTCGCTATTTCCCCTTTACGCATAACTGCGAAACCGGCCAATGCTAGCAAAGCCGCACCAATGACGAATAGGCCCGTAATAAAGAGAGTGTTTGAGATGTCCGATACTTCAACATTTCCAGTTGCATTTTGCAATAGCTGGAAAACCACAGCAGTTACAGCGAGAACCAGAGATGGAATTATTAATGACAATATTGCGTATTTACAGGATTTAGATATGTTCTTTCTAGGTCTTAGCATCCAGGCAACAATACAAACAGCGATAAATAGAGGAATGATAAATATCATAATCGATGCCTCCTATTTCATGTTTCATCTTGCTTCTAGGATAGCACAACCTGTCAATCCTGGTCACTGGTTCAAATCTC
>CAZJID010000006.1:0-9011 GCA_964545945.1 uncultured Dehalococcoidales bacterium | reverse complement strand
GCGGCTAAAGGAGGCTCCGGCTTAATTTTCAATATGGCCAAGGAGAAGCTGGGAGCAGGTGATTTTGGCAAAGTTGCCAGTGCTCTACCCGGTATCACCGACCTTATGAAGTCTGCGCCGGCATCCGGCGGTGTCCTGGGAGGCATCGGGAAGCTGGCCTCGGGCTTTGGCGGGGGTGCCGGGCAATTAGGTAATCTGGCCAGTCTTGCCGGTGGTTTCTCTAAATTGGGACTTGACAGCGGGATGATCGGTAAATTTATTCCTATTATACTAACGTTCGCGCAGAGCAAAGGTGGGGATGTGGTTAAATCGCTGCTGCAAAAAGCTCTCAAGTAAGTACTGTAAATACAAAGGCAGACCAACGTCGCAATAACTTAGCTCTATTGGTCTGCCTCCATTTATTTGGGCGTAAGGATTCAAACGAGAGAACACTTAGAAAAGATGAAGCACACTCCGCAGCAGCCAGATAATAAGGATGATAAGTCCAATAATCAGGGCTATATGGATTAGCCAACCCAAACTACGGAAAAAGATAAACCCCAGCAACCACAAAACCAGAATAATGATACCTATAATCAACAAGATACTCATAGGCATTTACTCCTCTAATTGCTAATAGTATTATTTTGGCAATATTTCTATCAGTGATTAGGACTTATCTTCGATTTTGGCCTTCGGTGCATTCTTCTTAACGGATTCTATACCGTTTTTTGCTCCATCTTTTGACTTGTATCCTTCACCTATGGCGATTGTCTGTCCGTTAGGCGCAATAAGCCTCCATCGAAATTCACCCCTGGCGTCTTTATAAAGCTCAAATTTTCCTGCCATTGGTTCCGCCTCCTCCTCTGCAGTTTTAGGGCCTGTACGAGTTTAATACGTATTTGAGCTAATCGCCGGGTTTGCCGACAGCCCACAGCGCCTTTATGGCAGCAACTATTGCAGCCGGCGCCATCAGAGTAGCGATCAATGCCAGTATGCTGTCCAGAATCTTACCGATGCCTAATGTGTTAAGAGGCGCAAACACGCTGCCAACAACTATTAAGGCTATGGTTGCCACCAGGAAAAGCAGTATTTCCTTTGCTGTGATATTCAGGAATCCTATTACTAGGCCCAGAATAATCAGGATGATGATAATTGCGGTCATGATTCCGCCTGCCATTCCCAGAGCTGCCAGGATGCCTACCACTACGGCAATAACCAGACCGAGGATGAAAGCCCAGAACCCGATCATGCCTGCGATATTGGTTTTACCTTTAGCCATACTAATTACCCTCCTTTATTTATTTGTCCAGTGGACTGTTCAATTATTACATCGGCCTTCGATACTGTCAAGATCGCACACGATGATACAAAGATAATTTCCAGTTTTATAATGCTCATAATTTTTGTTGCGTCCTTGAAGACGTGGTTAGACAGGAATCATTCCCGCCACACCGAGTATGGCTACGATGATGCCAAATGCGCCTAACAGGCCCAGATATTGAAGACCGTTCTTCAAATATCTGAAGTAAGCGAAAAAGCCGAAGAAGCCAAGGAAGAACAACTGCCACGGGTTATCGATGGTGAAGGCCATGAAACCCAGGAAGCCAAGGAAGCCCAGAAAACCGTTAATCCATCGCGAATCTTTAGCCATACAGTCATTATGCCCGATATTTTTATAGTTCGCAAACGGTATATACATTTGTGGGGACTGAAATGCCCGGCTTATTTAGTGTAACCCGCAATTGTTTTCCAGACTACTTTTCAGTTTGACAACTGCTAGCAATAACCGTATTCTGAAAATTAGAGGCTGTTATAGGAGAAAACAGATGAAAAAGTCAGTAATATTTTTACTGGTATTTATGATGATTTTGCTGCTGCTGGTGGCGTCGTGTGTGACCAGACAGGTGCCGGTGGTTGAAACCTATTCCGAAACGGAATACAAGACCGAGTATCGGACTGAGCCCGTTACCGAAACGATTAATACCGTGATTAGTTCCAAAGAAGGAACGACTTATCTGAATCCGCAGGTCAAGTGGTATACCGACGTCGTTGTAGCCGGGGCTGAGGGCGGGGGCGGTACCTATTATTACGACTACGTGATAATGTCGTCTCATTCCAAGAACCAGGTGCAAATCAATCTGTCATCGAATGTAAAGTACGATAACGGCGAGATTAGAGTTTATGACCTGTCCCGAACGGGCCCGATTCCACCGCGGCCTACCCCTTATAAGAAATTTTTCTATCAGCCTTCCGAGATAAGCTGGTTAAATAATCTGAACTCGGTTCTTAGCACGGCGCCTCTGCTCGGCCAGGTGCAGCTCGGTTCCGGTGCCGCCGGTCAAATTATTTTTGACGCCAGCGGTGTAACTGAATTCGGCATATTCGCCACTACCTGGGATGCCTATGCTGTAATAGGAGTTAAACTGCTGTGGACAGACGAGGTGCTGGGGACAAAGACCGTCACCTCGGAAAAACAGGTGCCGTATCAGGTCCCCTATCAAGTGGAGAAGCAGCGGACGGTTTACAAGACCGCAACAGTGCCATTCTGGGAAGCAGCTTCAGGTAAATAGAACACTAGCGAAACGCGTTGGCTAAGGCAATCTGGAAGTCAGCCAGTTCACCCAGGCGTTTTGCCACCCTGGGGGGAATACAGCTGGAGGGTTTCCAGGTCCCTTCGGGACTTGGCGACAGGACTATATAGTGACCGTCGTCACTGGCAATGCCCATTCTAAGGCCATTCCCAATGTCGATTATCTCGGATGGCTGCCACTCAACTTCTTTTCCGCTATCAATGTTATACATGGTCGTCTCCCTTTGTTAACTCAGTTTAGCACTGAAATATACTGGATGGAATGATGATTAAGTACTGATTTTGCGGTTCCGGTAGTACTACGGTATTTCATAGTACTATATGTTTCCTTGAGTCAGCACGTTGCCAGATTTCAGACGGGTTTTGCCCCCCACTTTTTTTATGATTGGCAGGTGATATAATACGGCAGGGCGTGTGGATGAAAAGTCGAGTAATATCGCTTTTTAAAGAATCGCTAAAGGAATTCGGTGCTGATAATGGCACTCTACTGGCAGGCTCCATCTCGTTTAATCTGCTTCTATCGCTGTTTCCTCTGGCGCTGGCGGTGGTATATATCGCCGGTTCATTCGCCGAATCGCCCTACACCCAGGAGCAGATTATACGGGGAATCGGCTATTTGCTGCCTGTATCCCGGCAGTTGATTGCCAGCACCATAACCGGTGTTGCTTCTGCCAGGGGAGCCATCGGCATCATAGCGTTCATCGGGCTGATCTGGGGAGGCTTCGGATTTTTCAACTCGATAAGAAGGGCATTAAATGCAGCCTGGGGCATACGCCAGCCTCACCCCCTTTTAAAGGGCCAGCTAATAAACCTGACAATGATGGTCGGCGCCGCTATCCTTCTATTTCTGTCGGTCTTGATAACAGTCTTCCTCAGCACGGTATCCGAGCAGGGCATTCAGGTTCCCGGAGCCCAAATGGTTAACAGCAACCTGCTGGAACGTATACTGGCGCAAATACTGGCCATTTGCCTGGCTTTTGTGGTGTTTCTGTTGCTTTACAAGTTCATACCGAGCATCAGACCGAAATGGAAAGATATATGGCCCGGTGCCCTGGCAGCCGCGGTTTCCTTTGAAATTACCAAGGTTATTTTTTTGGTATATCTGCGTATGTTCAACCCTTATAACCTGGTTTACGGCTCCATAGGCGCTCTCATAGCTTTTCTTATGTGGACCTATCTATCGGCACTCATATTTCTTTTCATAGCCAAGGTGACGCACGTAAATCTGGAAATGAGAAAAAGGTTGAAAACTTAAATGGCCAGAAGGGATAGTTTCATCCTGGAGCTAATCTACTTTGCAGTAGGCTGTGCAGCACTGGGCGTGCTGTTTGCCTTTATACTGGTTTTTGCCCTTCAGTATTTCAGCATCAACGTTTATAAACATCTGTGGCTGTTGCTTATACCTCTGGTCTTATCAATAGCTCTGAATGTACTGGCTATCGAGCTCTACGGAAAGTATAAAAGGAAAAAACCGCGTCCCTGAATAATCAAGACCAGACTGTTTACTGCCTGTTTAACAGTATTGATGGTATAATTGCGCATCGGTAAAGCCTTTCCTATCTTTGAAATTCAGGGGGAGGAATTTGAGGCATTCCTGGCAGGACCTGCTTCAGAGGGCAAGTAGACTACGACCTTTTGCCAATCTGCGCGGCGACTTGCTTGGTGGTATAACCGCCTCTATAGTCGCTTTACCTCTGGCCATTGCCTTCGGCGTGGCAGCTTTCGTACCACTCGGACCCGACTACGTTGCTCAGGGGGCACTGGCCGGTCTCTATGCCTTTATCATAGCTGGTTTCCTGGCCAGCATATTCGGCGGCACACCGTCGCAGATTACCGGTCCCACGGCGCCCATGGCGGTTGTTATTACGGCATTCATCGCCCGGTTCACCGGCGACCCGGAGTTCGCCAACCTCGGCGTTAACGCAGCCGAAGCGGTCCTGCTGCTGGTAGCGGCGACCATATTGCTGGCCGGATTATTTCAGATTGTGATGGGGCTTGCTGGCGGCGGCAGGCTTATAAAGTATATTCCCTTCCCTGTAGTATCGGGCATCATGAACGGTATCGCGGTGCTCATATTCCTGTCGCAACTGCGGCCGTTTTTCGGCGTGGACAGCTCTGTCAGTCTCGCTTCACTCTTTACCGGGCAGGCGGGTTTTAATTACGTAACTATTGCCGTCGGTGTGGTTACCATTGTCGCCACGGTGTTCTCAGGCAGGTTAATCAAGATGGTGCCCGCGGCGCTGGTCGGAGTCGGCGCCGGCATGGCCGCCTATTTTATCATCGGGTTATTAGCCGGCCCTAACCTGCTTCAGCCGCAAAACAATCCTCTGATCGTAGGCCCGATTCCCAGCGCTCTGCCCACGCCGGGCAAGGCGGTGTCCTTTATCAACTTCGCTGCTGCCATACCTCTGTCCAAATGGCTTTACATCATCATACCGGCGTTAACGCTCAGCATTCTGGCGTCGCTGGACACGCTGCTCACATCGGTCGTTGCCGACATGGCCACCAGGACCAAGCATAACAGTAAAAGGGAACTGATCGGCCAGGGAGTCGGTAACCTCGGCGCGGCTCTTTTCGGAGGCCTTCCCGCCGCCGGCACCACCATAGTCACCATGGCCAATATAAACAACGGTGGCAGGACGCGGCTTTCAGGCGTTATAAACAGTGTTTCTCTTTTACTTATAGTGCTGGTGTTAAGCCCGTTCGTTAAATGGATTCCGCTGGCAGCTCTGGCCGGCATTCTCATGGTAGTCGCAGCGCAAATGGTCGATTATAAGAGCTTGATACTGTTCGGCAAGAAATCGACCGTAGAAAACATGGTCATCGTGCTGGCTGTAACCATTAGTATGGTCATTTTCGACCTGGTGATTGCCGTGGGCATAGGCCTGGTAATCGCCTGTCTGCTGTTCGTCAGGGAGCAGATAAATAAGTCGATAATACGCCGGAAATATTCGGGCGAGCTGATACACTCGAAGAAGGTCAGGACGCAGGAAGCCATGCAGGTACTGCAGGAAAACGGCGACCAGATTAAGGTATACGAACTCAGCGACGCGCTATTCTTCGGCACCTGCGATAAGCTGCTGACCGAAATCGAAAAGGACTATGACAGCAAGTTTATTATCCTCGACCTCAAGCGGGTGAACACTATCGACCTCACGGGTACGCAGCTGCTGCGGCAGATAGCCGACGGCGTGAAGGAAAAAGGGCACCACCTGCTCATGTCGTACCTGGACATACCGGGAGACCGGAATAAGCAGCGCCTGCGCAGTTACCTTGAGGATGTCGGCGTGACCGCTGTTATCGGTCGCGACCATATCTTTGCTACCACAGACGATGCGCTGGAGTGGGCCGAAGACCTTCTTATCAAAGAGTTAATGACCGGAGTCCAGCCAGGAACACGGATACTGGAGCTACGGGATATATCGGTGTTTCAGGACCTGTCGCCGAAGCAACTGCGTGTTGTAGACGGTTACGTTGAGCCGGTGTCTTTTGAGAAGGGAGAAATTATATTTAAAGAAGGTGAACCGGGGTATGGCATCTATTTCATCCTGTCCGGGTATGTCAGTGTGTTTACCGGTAATAAAGACCATCGTTTAGCTACGTTTGCCGACGGCGTATTTTTCGGGGAAATGTCGATACTCGAAGATAAGCCTCGCTCAGCGACGGTGCGCGCCGAGACGGACACCACGCTGCTGTTTATGTCCAAGAGAAATTTTCAGCAGCTTACCGAGAGCGAACCGCTGCTGGCTACCAGCATACTGCGCCGGATTTCCAGTGACCTGTCCCACCGGTTACGTATGACCAACGCTGAAGTGCTGGCACTGGAGGAGTAAGGCTGCCGCTTAAAATAGGTGAAAAACTCTCCGCAGCAACCAGATAATAATCAAGATAACGGCAACGATAAGCAGTATATACAAAAGCGAACCAAGCAGCGCGTTCAAAGGCGGGATAAGAAAACCCAGCAGCCATAAGGCCAGTAATATGAGGCCGATAATTAATAATAAACGCATTATCTCTCCTTTACCTCCTAATCACCCCGTTGTAGGCTAATATTATACATTAGTCTCCCGCTTTGAAAAAGGGGGATTTTAGAATATGTTAAAAACTTGCGGCTAAAAGCTAAAGGTACATGGGAGAGGATTAAGGTGAGGGTGAATATGAGTTGATACCTGCCGGTAATTTTTCTATGGTCAGTATTAGCCTGTAGTCTGTGGCGGATATCTGCTTACCGGCCTCGGGATACGGTTCGACTGAAAAAATGAGTTTGTAATCCTGGTAGGTCGCTTCGGCGGGTGGCTCTGTCAGACCTGACTGGGTCAAAGTGATATCAGATGATGAACCGTTGTGAGTGACCGTCACATCACCGGTTACCTCTCCGGCCCGAATGCAGAGCACACCTCTGGGGCACCGGCTGTCTCCCGTTATGCCGTTGAATCGGATAGCCAGCCGCTCGTTTTCTATCTGTGCCGTCTGGCCGATATGCAGAGACACTTCCTGACCAAGGTCAACCTTTAGAACCTCGCTCTTACCGGCGCAGCCCAGCAACAGCCCAAGCAGGAGCATCAGCAGGCCCGATACAATTTTTACATTTTTGTGTGTCATTTTGGTTTTTGGCTTTTGGTATTTGGTTTTACTTATTTATATCCACCCGTATCTCATCGATGAGCTTAAGGGCGTCCTGGGCTTTCTGAATCAGCGCCGGGTCTTTCGACAGCTCTATAACCTTATTGTAGCTGGCAACGGCCGCGTCCCATTCCTGTACTTCCGTGGTCTGACTACCGGTGGCGGTTGCCGGGACAACCTGCCCTGTGACCAGCTCTATGGCTTTGCCGTAGTCGACGATGACCGGGTCCCAGCTTTCCTTCTTGCCGGTGGACCAGGCTGTATTGAAGCGCGACCAGTCGAGCGACGGGTCTTTGGCAATGGCTGCTTGATAATCCGAGATGGCCACTGTCCACTGCGCCTTCTTGGCGTGGGCAAAACCGATGTTGCAGTAGCATTCCGCGGGGTCGGGGTCCTGAGCTATGGCGGTGGTCAGGTCAGGAATGACCGCCATCTCCCATTGCGGCCGCTTAACATAATACCAGCCACGTCCCTTATAGGCCATGGTCAGTCCGTGATGGCTTTCAAAGAGGTAGAACAGCCCCCAGTAGCCGTAGTTGCCCTCGAAGACCCACATCGCTTTGTTGACATAGCCCCAGGCTCGGCCGTTATATGCCCTGGCCTGGTCGGGGGCGAGTTCGAGCGACTTGGTGAAATCTGAGATGGCTCCGTCCCAAGCGCTGTTGGCCAGCTGCGACCAGCCCCGGCCGTAGTAAGCCTCGGCAGAATTCGGGTCGAGCTCTATTGCCTTTGAATAATCGGACAACGACCTGAGGCCTCGACCCTGCGAATAAAAGGCCTGCCCGCGTCCCATATAAGCGCTGATAAGGTTCGGGTCCAAATCTATGGCTGAAGTATATTCGTTTATGGCGTCGTCGTAGTTACCCTGCTTGGTGAGCGAATCGCCCTGCTGCACCAGCTGCGCTGCCTGGTCGGCAGTGTTGTTTTTAGCTGCCGGCTGCAGGCAGGCGGAGAACAGCAGTATAACGGCGCAGGCAAGAAAAATTACAAGGTATTTATTTCTCATAGATTCGCCCCCTTTTCAACGTGAATCGCGACATTATACACCCCGTCGAAAAAGATAATAAAGTCGCAGGTGACGATTGACACTCAAATGGCTGTGAAGTATTCTTTGAATCTAACTATGAAAAACATAATGAATACCGGCAGCGACTGGTATAACGAAATTGATAAAAAAATCAACGGGCTGAAAAATACTCTCGACCAGAAAGACTACAAAAGGTTTCGACTGGACTCGCTTTTGGCTGTGGCTTGGAGGGTCGACCAGTTTTCGTCCGAGTGCACTGAGTGCCTGTCTTTCCGGGAGGGTGTTGAAAGGCTGATAAAAAATGCCGGTGATGTAGCCCATGGCGGTGATAGGGAACTGCGTAAGGCACATATAAATGACCTTAGTAAAACCATGAATAAAATGGTTTTTCATCTACGAAGGCAGCACAAGCTGGTTACTGAGGGATATTACATGTCGATATGTACGGCCTTGGGAATGGTGTTGGGGCTAATTATCAGTGGAGTAGTTTTCGATGACCAGAGCATCGGGATTGCTATAGGTGTTGGTGGTGGGGTAGCCATAGGAGCCGCTTTAGATGCCAAAGCCAAGAAAGAAGACCGGATTCTCTATACACGGGCGACTACACGTTCTTCCAGGATTGCCTGGGCTTTAATTATAGCCGGACTGCTCGTAATGCTCGTCGTTCTGGCGTTTATATTCTTCTCGCGCAGGAATCTACTCGGCCTGTAGTCACCGAAATCATAATTTAGCAGTTGCTTGTTCTATTTCCGCCATGGTTCGACAGGCTCACCACGAGCGGAAATCCAG